>CANJKG010000016.1 GCA_947474775.1 Caulobacteraceae bacterium
TATTCCGGCGGCCTCGACACCTCGATCATCCTGAAGTGGCTGCAGACCGAGTACGGCGCCGAGGTGGTGACCTTCACCGCCGACCTGGGCCAGGGCGAAGAGCTGGCGCTGGCGCGCGAGAAGGCCCTGATGCTGGGCATCAAGCCGGAGAACATCTTCGTCGACGACCTGCGTGAGGAGTTCGTCGGCGACTATGTGTTTCCGATGTTCCGGGCCAACACGGTCTATGAGGGCCAGTACCTGCTGGGCACCTCCATCGCCCGGCCGCTGATCGCCAAGCGCCAGATCGAGATCGCCCGCCAGGTGGGCGCCGATGCGGTCTGCCACGGCGCCACGGGCAAGGGGAACGACCAGGTCCGTTTCGAGCTCGGCTACTACGCCCTGGAGCCGGACATCCGGGTCATCGCCCCCTGGCGGGAGTGGGATTTCAAGAGCCGCGAGGCCCTGATCGACTTCGCCGAGAAGCACCAGATCCCGATCAGCAAGGACAAGCGCGGCGAGAGCCCGTTCAGCGTCGACGCCAACCTGCTGCACTCCTCCTCCGAGGGGAAGGTGCTGGAGGACCCCGCGGTCGAGGCCCCCGAGTTCGTCCATATGCGCACCATCGCGCCGGAGGACGCCCCGGATGAGGCCTGCGTCTTCGCCATGGACTTCGATAAGGGCGATCCCGTCGCCATCGACGGCGAGCGGCTGTCGCCGGCCGCCCTGCTCACCCGCCTGAACCAGCTCGGCCACGACAATGGCGTCGGCCGCCTGGACCTGGTGGAGAACCGCTTCGTCGGCATGAAGTCGCGCGGCGTCTACGAGACCCCCGGCGGCACGATCCTGCTGGCCGCCCACCGGGGCATGGAGAGCATCACCCTCGACCGCGGGTCCATGCACCTGAAGGACGAGCTGATGCCCAAGTACGCCTCCCTCATCTACAACGGCTTCTGGTTCTCCCCGGAGCGCGAGATGCTGCAGGCCGCCATCGACCACAGCCAGGCCCAGGTCGCCGGCCAGGTGCGGGTGAAGCTCTACAAGGGCAATGTCACCGTGATCGGCCGCACCAGCCCCTATTCCCTCTACGACCAGGACCTGGTCACCTTCGAGGAAGGCGCCGTCGCCTACGACCACCGCGACGCCGCTGGCTTCATCAAGCTCAATGCGCTGCGCCTGCAGGTGAAGGCCCGCCGCGACCGCCGAGTTTAGTCTCCAAGCCGGTTGTAGGGATACCGGTCGCGGATCTCCGCCTGGAAGAAGCGGCCCTTGGAGCCGGCGTCGATGAAGGAGCGATGCACCTCGCCGGGCACGCCGACGTAGACGTATCGCTCGCCGCTGCCGAAGCGGACCAGGAGCTTGGCCCGGTCCGGATCGTAGTCGATCTCGCGGATCGCGGTTGATTCCACCAGCATCGGTTTCTCCCGGGCCTGCGCCTATAGCTCCCAGGGGTGAACCGCGTTCCACGGCCGGGCCCGCGGTGAGGATTGTTCCCACTCGGGGCCAAGCTGTGCCAGTCTCAGCGCGTGGCCATCGGGGCCGCGGGAGATATTGGATGCACACCCACAGCCTCGTGGCGGTCGTCAGCCTTCTGGCGCTGCTGGTCTATGTCTGGATGGTCCTCCGCGTCGGCGGCGCCCGGCGGGCATCCGGGATCGCCCCGCCGGCCATGATCGGCGACCCGGTGCTGGAGCGACACATCCGGGTGCAGGCCAACACCCTGGAATGGCTGCCGATCTTCCTTGTCTCGCTGTGGCTGTTCGCCTTTTACTGGAACGACCGCGTGGCGGCGGCCTTGGGCGCGGTGTGGATCGTGGGCCGCATCCTGTTCGCCCTGGGCTATGTGGCCGAGCCCAAGAAGCGGGAGATGGGTTTCATGATCCAGGCCCTGGCGGCGGGCGTTCTGCTGTTCGGCGCGCTCGGGCGGGCGATCTATGTGGCCGTGACGGTGGGGATCTGAGCCCGCGGCGCCCCGAGGCAACCACAATTGGAGCCAAGTGTTTTCCCGCTGGAGGGTTCCCGTCGAGGGGATCATAGGAGATCGAGACAGATTTATGTCGAAGAGATCAGCCGCTTTCGCCGCAGCCGTCGTGCTGGCGGCCAGCTTGGCGGGATGCGCCACGCCCACCCCCTACCAGCCGAACGTGCGCGGTCAGTCGTCCTCGGGGGGGTATTCCGAGGTCCGAATCGAGCCCGCCCGCTGGCGCGTGAACTTCGCCGGCAACAGCCTCACCTCGCGCGAGACCGTGGAGGGCTACCTGCTGTTCCGCGCCGCCGAGCTGACCACCCAGAACGGCTACGACTGGTTCTCCATCGTCGACCGCGAGACCAATCGCGACCGCCGCACCTACGTCGAGCCCGACCCGCTGTACCGGCCCTGGTACGGCCCCGGCTACGGCTTCTGGCGGCCGTCGTGGCGCTACTTCGGGGCGGGCTACGGCTGGCGCTCCTGGGACCCGTTCTGGGGCGACCCCTTCTGGGCCGATCGGATGGATGTGCGCACCGTCGACCGCTACGAGGCCGCCGCCGAGATCATCATGCATCGCGGCGCCAAGCCCGGCGATGACGCGCGCGCCTTCGACGCCCGCGCGGTGATCGACAGCCTGCGGCCCCGCATCCAGTATCCTGAGCGGAGCTGACGCCGACTTGTCATCACCGGAGGGATGGGCGACAGCGACGCCATGAGCGTCGATCCGTCCCGCCCCTCAGACAAGCGCCGTCTCGCCTGCGACCAGGCGCGGGCGCTCTACCAGGCCGGGAGATTGGGCGAGGCCCGCGAGATCCTCGAGGGTCTGCGCGCGGCCGGCGACATGGACTTCGATGTCCTGCACCTGCTCGGCGTGATCGCGGCTGGTCGCGGGGACATCGCGCAAGCCGAGTCGCTTGTCCGCCAGGCCCTCAGCCATGCGCCGGGCCATGCGGAGGGCCTGCGAAACCATGGCGCGCTGCTGCGGGGGCTGGGCCGCGCCGACGAGGCCCTTGCGGCCTACGGTCTGTCGCTCAAGGCCCACCCAGACGCACCGGACACCCACGCGAACCTCGCCAACCTGCTCAATGATCTGCATCGCTCCGAGGCGGCGCTGGCCGCCGCCGATCGGGCGCTTGTGCTCAGCCCGGCCCACGCCCAGGCGCTGAACGCCAGGGGCAACGCCCTGCGCGACCTGGGCCGACCGCTTGACGCCATCGCCGCCTATGAGGCGGCGCTGGCCGCACGCCCTGACCATTTCGAAGCCCAGGCCAACCGGGCGGCCTCGCTGATGGACCTCGGCCGGCCGGGCGCGGCCCTGGAAGGCTACGGCCGCGCCGCCGCCCTGGCGCCACGGGCCGTGGCCCTGGCCGGGCGCGGCAACGCGTTGGCCGCCCTGGGCCGGTGGACGGAGGCGGTCCAGGCCTATGACGCCGCCTTCGCGGCGGACCCCAACGAACCGTTCCTGGCCGGCGCGCGGCTGCACGCGAAGATGAAGGTCTGCGACTGGTCCCGATGGGACGCCGATACGGCCGACCTCGCCGCCCGCATCGAGGCTGGCGCCCCCGCCACCGTGCCCTTCCCGACGCTCGCCGCGCCGGTTCCGGCCGCCCTGCAGCGCCGCGCCGCGGAGACCTATGTGCGCCGACTGTTCGGCGAGGACGGCCGCGCGCCCCGGACGCCTGGACCGGACGCCCGGATACGCATCGGCTACTTCTCCGGCGACCTGCACGCCCACGCCACCGCCTACCTCGCGGCGGAACTCTTCGAGTTGCACGATCGCGAAGCCTTCGAGGTGACCGCCTTTTCCTTCGGGCCGGAGTCTCCCGATCCCATGCGGGGACGCCTGCGCGCGGCCTTCGAGCGGTTCATCGATGTTCGGCCTCTTCAGGACCTCGCCATCGCCGACATGGCGCGCGAACTGCGCATCGACATCGCCGTCGACCTGAAGGGCTTCACCACCGGCTCCAGGCCGGGGATCTTCGCGCAGCGCGCAGCGCCGATCCAGGTGAGCTGGCTGGGCTATCCCGGGACCATGGGCGCGCCGTTCATCGACTATCTGGTGGCAGATCCCGTGGTGGTCCCGCCGTCCGATGTAGATCATTACAGGGAGAAGCTGGCCTGGGTCGCCGGCTGCTACCAGCCGAACGACAGGCGCCGGGAGATCGCGCCGATCCCCACGAGACGCGCGGACCACGGCCTGCCCGAAGCGGGCTTCGTGTTCGCAGCCTTCAACAACGCCTTCAAGATCACGCCGCAGGTGTTCGCCGTCTGGATGCGCCTGCTGCAGGCCACGCCGGGCTCCGTCCTGTGGCTCTTCGAGGACGGCGGCGCGGCGGTGAACAACCTGCTCCGAGAGGCCGCCGCGCGCGGCGTCGATCCGGATCGCCTGGTCTTCGCCCAGAAGGCGGCGCTGCCGGTCCACCTGGAGCGCCACCGCCACGCGGGCCTGTTCCTGGACACCGCGCCCTACAACGCCCACACCACCGCCAGCGACGCCCTGTGGGCGGGCCTGCCGGTGCTGACGGTGGGCGGCGAGACCTTCGCCGCGCGGGTGGCGGAGAGCCTGCTCCGAGCTCAGGGACTGGGAGAGCTGGTCGCGCCCGACCTTGCCGGCTACGAGCGCCTGGCCATGGCGCTGGCGCGAGAGCCGGAAAAGCTTGCGAAGCTCGGGCCGGCCCTGGCCGCCGCCCGGTCTCAGGCCCCCTTCGATACGCCCGCGCTCACCCGTGACCTGGAGCGCCTCTACCGGACCATGCATGCCCGACGGCTCGCGGGCCTTAGGCCGGACCACATTCCGCCGGGAGCCCGGTAGCAACCAAGAAAAAGGCCCCGGCCGCCTATGGCGGGCCGGAGCCTTGATCTTCTTGCGGCGGCTTGCCGCGAGGGCCTTAGGCCGTCGCGGAGACCAGCCGGCGACGGCGCTGCTGGCGCAGGGCCCCGCCCACGGCGCCCACGCCCAGGAGCATCATCGCCCAGGTGGCCGGTTCAGGAATCGCGAGCGTTCCGGCGAGACCGTCAAACTCGAACGCGTCAATGCTAGAACCGAACGAGATCGACGACACCGCTTGACCGCCGAAATCGTAATACACGCGGTAGCCCAGCGAGCGGTCGCCACCGCCCGGCGGGAAGCCGCCCCAGATCTGCTCACCCAGGAACTGCTGGCTGGCGCCGTTCTTGAAGTTGAAGGTCACCTGATTATACCAGTCGCGCGATCCCAGGTAGAAGCTGAACGACTTGAAATAGTACCCGTTAAGCGCCGAGAACGTGCCGCTGCCGCCGGCCTGCACCGACGCATAGTCGGTCGGATCCACCGGCACCGAGGCGCCGACGACCATCACGCCACCCGACCAGGGCGGCGGGGCGGAGTTGGTGATCGGATTCGGCGTAACGTTGACTTCGTTGCCCGTGTAGGCGGCGTTGGGCACACTGGTGATCGCGTCGAAGTCCTCGAGCATCACCTGGCCGTATCCGCCAAGCCCGAGACCGGTAAGGTCATCCGCAACCGCCGCGACCACGGTGATGGCGGCGTTCGCGGACGTCGCGGCGCCGACCATAAGCGCAGCGACGGAGACCGCTGCGAAGATTCTATTGTTCATTTTGAGCCCCTCTCACTGTTTCAGGGGACGACCGCCCTATGCAGCCCCGACAACTGGGTCTTCCAACCCGACCTGCCCCGTAGTGATGCAGGCCATTAACGTAGCTTAACCATAACCCAACTCGCCCCATGCGGGGACTCGATTCGCCTGTGGGGCGTATTCCCAACATTTTCCTGTTTAGCGACAAGGCGACGCTCGGCCGAGCGCCCCTGGGCCCTGTTTTACTTCTGTGTTTGCGGAAATATTGGAGCGGGCGATGAGATTCGAACTCACGACCCCAACCTTGGCAAGGTTGTGCTCTACCACTGAGCTACGCCCGCGCTCCTCGGGGCTCGGCGGCCCCGAAATTCGAGAGGCGGCTTATGGCAGACGCCCCGGGGCTTTGCAAGGCGCGCGGGCGCCTTGCGTCCGGCCCCCTCGCGCCGCCTGAAGCCGGCTATCAGCGCGACGCCTTCTCGGCCAGCCCGGACGTCCCCTCGCGCGATTCCAGGCGGGCGGCGACCTCCTCGAGGCTTACGCCGACGGCCGCGAGCGCCACCAGCCAGTGGTAGACGAGGTCGGCGCTTTCGGCGGCGATGGCGTCCTTGTCGGACTGGGCCATGGCGATGACGGCCTCGATGGCCTCCTCGCCGAGCTTCTTGGCCGCGCGGGCGGGGTCGGCGAGGAGCTGGGCGGTGTAGGAACCCGTGGGATCGGCGGCCTTGCGGGCCTCGATGGTCGCGGCCAGGCGGCCAACGACTTCTGAAAATCGGCTCATGCGGCGGCCTCCGTCAGGCGCACGGGAATCCCCTGCGCGGCCATGGCCCGCTTGACCTCGCCGATGGAGACCTCGCCGAAGTGGAAGATGGAGGCCGCCAGCACGGCATCGGCGCCGCCCTGAAGCACCGCGTCGACCATGTGCTGGGCGTTGCCGGCGCCGCCCGAGGCGATCACGGGGACGTGGACCGCGCTGGTGACGGCCTTCAGCAGGGCGGTGTCGTAGCCGATCTTGGCGCCGTCGCGGTCCATGGAGGTGAGCAGGATCTCGCCGGCGCCCTTGGCCACCACATCGATGGCGTAGTCGACCACGTCTAGGCCGGTGTCGTTGCGCCCGCCGTAGGTGAACACACGCCACCTGTCTCCTGTCCGCTTGGCGTCGATGGCCACCACCGTCGCCTGGGAGCCGAAGGCGTCGGCGCAGGCGCTGACGAGGTCGCGGTTCTCCACCGCCGCGGTGTTGATGCTGATCTTGTCCGCGCCGGCCAACAACAGGCGCCTGGCGTCCTCCACCTTGCGGATGCCGCCGCCCACCGACAGCGGCATGAAGCAGACGTCCGCCGTGCGGGCCACCACGTCGAAGATGGTGTCGCGGTTCTCGTGGCTGGCGGTGATGTCCAGGAACATCAGCTCGTCGGCGCCGGCGGCGTCATAGGCCCTGGCCTGCTCCACCGGATCGCCGGCGTCGCGCAGGGAGACGAACTGCACGCCCTTCACCACCCGGCCGTCCTTGACGTCCAGGCAGGGGATGACGCGGACCCGGAGCATTCTAAGCCGCCACCTTCAGGGCCTCGGCCGGGACGATGGCGCCGTTGTAGAGGGCGCGGCCCAGGACGGCGCCGGCGATCTTCACACCCTTGCGCGCCTTGAGCTTGACGATGTCCTGCACGGTGGCCAGGCCGCCCGCCGCAATCACCGGGATGGCCACCGCGTCTGCGATGGCCCCGAAGGCCTCGACGTTGAAGCCCATGACCGTGCCGTCGCGGTCGATGTCGGTGATGATCAGGGCCGCGACGCCGGCGTCCTCATAGCGCCTGGCCACGGTCACCGCGTCCAGGTCGGTGTCCTCCGTCCAGCCCTGGGTGGCCACCTTGCCGGCCCGCACGTCGACGCTGACGGCGATCTGCTCGGGGAAGGCCTTGGCGGCGTCCAGCACAATCTGCGGCTGGGTCACCGCCACGGTGCCCAGAATCACGCGGCTGACGCCGGCCTCGATCCAGCGCTCCACGTCGGCCAGGGTGCGGATGCCGCCGCCCAGCTGCACGGGGATGGAGGCCGACTCCAGGATGGCTTCCACGGCGTCGCCGTTCACCGCGCGGCCGCTGACAGCGCCGTTCAGGTCAACCACGTGGATCCAGTGGAAGCCGGCGTCGGCGAAACTCCGCGCCTGGTCGGCGGGGGAGTTGTTGAACACGGTGGCCTTGTTCAGGTCGCCGCGCAGCACGCGGACGCACTGGCCGCCCTTCAGGTCGATGGCCGGGTAGAGGATCAAGGTCGCCACTCCAGGAAACGGGCGAGAAGGGAAAGGCCGGAGGCTTGCGATTTCTCCGGGTGGAACTGGACGCCCGCCACATTGGCCCTGGCCACCGCGGCGGGGAAGCATCCGCCATGATCGACCCAGGCTGCGACGTCTTTATCGTCGTTGGGGAAAAAGGCGAAGGAGTGGGTGAAGTAGACCGTCTGGCGGGGATCGGACAGGGGCGCGACCAGCGGCTGGCTGGTGACGCCGCGGAGTGCGTTCCAGCCCATGTGCGGGATCTTCGCCGCCGGATCGTCGGACTGCAGGCGACGGACCTCGCCACCGATCCAGTCGAGACCAGGCGTGACGCCGAACTCCAGGCCGCGGGAGGCCAAGAGCTGCATGCCGACGCAGACGCCGAGGAAGGGTGCGCCGCGCGTTCGCACCGCCTCCGTCATGGCCTCCACCAGGCCCGGCCGGGCGGCGAGCGCATCCATGCAGGCCTTGAAGGCGCCGACGCCCGGCAGCACAACGCGATCGGCGCGCGCCACCGCCTCGGGGTCATGGCTGACCACGATCTTGGAGCGGCCGTCGGCCGCCCGCACAAGGGCCTTCTCGGCCGAGCGGAGGTTGCCCGACCCGTAGTCGATCAGGGCGACGGTCTGCATGCGGGGTCCTTAACCTGAAGCGCGCCCTAGAGGACACCCTTGGTGGACGGCGCCTGGCCGCCAGTCTTGGGATCGATCTCCACCGCCTGCCGCAGCGCCCTGGCCAGGGCCTTGAAGCCGCTCTCGGCGATGTGGTGGGAGTTTGTCCCGTAGAGGGTCTCGAAGTGCGCGCAAACGCCGGCGTTCATCACGAAGGCGTGGTGGAACTCCTTGAAGAGCTCGGTGTCCATGTCGCCGACGTTCGGCGTCTTGAAGGCCACGCTCCAGATCAGGTACGGCCGGTTCGAAAGGTCCAGGGCGCAGCGCGTCAGGGTCTCGTCCATGGGGATGTAGGCGCAGCCGAAGCGGCGCACGCCCTTGAACCCGTCCAGGGCCCTGGCGAAGGCCTGGCCGATCACGATGCCGGTGTCCTCCACCGTGTGGTGCATGTCGATATGCAAGTCGCCCTTGGTTTCGACGGTGAGGTCGAAGCCGCCGTGGCGGGCGAAGCTGTCCAGCATGTGGTCGAAGAAACCGATGCCGGTGGAGATGGCGGACACGCCCGTCCCGTCCAGATCCACGACCACGCGGATCTGGGTCTCCTTGGTGTCGCGGCGTACCTCGGCCGTGCGGCCCATGCTCAAAGCCCCGTCTTAAAGGTTTCGGGTGGCGGCCAGGTCTTTCAGGGAGACCTGCGGCCGCGGCCCATAATGCGAAATCACCTCCGCCGCGGCCAGCGACCCCAGCTGGCCGCAGACCTGCAGGGAACGCCCCTTGGACAGACCGTACATGAAACCGGCCGCGTACTGGTCGCCGGCGCCGGTGGTGTCCACCACCTTATCCACCTGTTCGGGGGCCACATGCACCCGTTCGCCTTGCGAAAGGATGACCGAGCCCTGCGGGCCGCGGGTTACGGCAGCGAGCTTCACCCGGTACTGCAGGGCGTCCAGGGCGGCGTCGAAATCGTCGGTCTGGAACAGGGCGCGGATCTCGGTGTCGTTGGCGAACAGCAGGTCGACCTGGCTCTCGATGAAGCCCATCAGCCCCTCGCGGTGGCGCTCCACCACGAAACCGTCCGAGAGTGTGAGCGCGATCATACGCCCCGAGCCGTGGGCCAGGGCCGCGGCCTTGGCGAAGGCGCGCCGGGCGGCTTCCGCGTCGAACAGATAGCCTTCCAGGTAGACGATGCCAGCGGCCTCGACCACGGCCGGGTCCACATCCGAATCGGTGAACTCCACCGAGGCGCCCAGGTAGGTGCACATGGTGCGCTGGCCGTCGGGGGTGACGTTGATCATCGAGACCGCCGTGGCCGGTCCCCCGATCAGAGGCGCATTCTCGAACCGGGCGCCGATGGCGCGCATGTCGTGGGCGAACACCTGGCCCAGCTTGTCGTCGGCGACCTTGCCCATGAACGCGCCCCTGCCGCCGAAGCTGGCGAGGCCGGCGATGGTGTTGGCCGCCGAGCCGCCGGAGGCCTCCACGGCCGCCGCCATGCGGCTGTAGAGTTCGGCGCTGCGGGCCGGATCCACAAGCATCATGGCGCCCTTGTCGAGGTTGTTCTGCGCCAGGAAGGCGTCGGTGGCCGGCGCGATCACGTCGACGATGGCGTTGCCGATCGCGGCGACGTCGTAGAGGTCTGGCATGCTTGGGCTTTCAGGCGGCGGTGACGCGGGCGCGGCTTACAGCCAAACCCCGGGCGGGGCAAACCCGGGCGGGGTTATTTCTCCCCGTCGCGCACCCAGCGGGACTGCTGAGGCTTTTCCTGCCAGGCCCGCGTTGCGGCGGCTGCGCGGCGGACGACCTTCGGATCGGTGGCCAGGCAGTTGCCCTCGGTCAGCTTCAGGCCCGGGAGCGGCTTCCTGGTCACAAAGGCCTTCGGGTCGGGCATGCCGCTCTCGACGGGCTTTGGCGGGGGCGGGCCGCACTCCACCGGCCAGGCCTCGACGCGCACGACCTGGCCCTTGTCGTCGCGCTCGAGCGGGATCACGGCGCCATAGAGGTAGATGTCCTTGGAGGGTTTCTTCAGGGGCGAGAACGGCAGGTGAATCTGGATGACCATCGGATCGCCCGCCGCGATGAGGATCTCCGCCCCGTCCTTGCCGACCATGACGCCCTGGCCTTCCGGCACGACATTGCCGCGGGCGCACTCGGGCCAGTCGTACTTCGGCGCGCCGATGTCGAACTTGCAGTCGGGATCGTCGGCGGCCCACAGGCCGGCCTTAAAAACCGGGGTCTGGGCGGTGTCGGCCTTGGAGAACAGGGGCTTCTCCGACAGCACCATGTTGCAGCCGCTCAAGGTCAGGGCCGCCGCCAGCAGGCCGATCGAACGCCAGATCATCGCAGCTCCTCCTATCGGGCAACGAACAGATGTCGCGACGGACACAGGTCGGCGACGGGACACTCTTCGCACTTCGGCCGGCGCGCCACGCAGACGTAACGGCCGTGTAGGATCAGCCAGTGGTGGGCGCGGGTCAGGTAGGGCTCGGGGACCTTGCCCATCAGCTCGGCCTCCACCTGGTCGGGGGTCTTGCCGGTGGACAGGCCCAGGCGGTGGGAGACGCGGAAGACGTGGGTGTCCACGGCGATGGCCGGCTCGATGCGCAGTTCGTTCAGCACCACCGAGGCGGTCTTGCGCCCGACGCCCGGCAGGGCCTGCAGCTTCTCGCGCTCCAGGGGGACCTCACCGCCGTGCTGCTCCAGGATGATGCGGGAGAGCGCGATGACGTTCCTGGCCTTCATGTTGTAGAGGCCGATGGAGGAGATGAACGGCTTCAGGCCGGCCTCGCCCAGGGCCAGCATCGCGGCCGGCGTGTCAGCGACCTTGAACAGCTTGACCGTGGCCTTGTTCACCGAGACATCTGTGGCCTGGGCGGAGAGCGCCACAGCCACCACCAGGGTGAAGGGACCGCCGTAGTCAAGCTCGGTGGACGGGTCGCTCTCCTGGGCCTCGAAGCGGGCGAACAGCTCGGCGATTCGCGCCTGTTCCGCGGGCGAGATTCTCGCAGGCCTTGCGGCCTTTCGAACGGCGGGCTTAGCGGGCTTGGCCATGGGCGAACGAAAATGGCGCGACGAGGCCCCTTCGCCAAGGCGCTTTCCGGTCCTATAAACCTGTCGATGCTCCGGCCTCTCTACATGGACGCCGAAATCCGGCCCAACCGCTCGCTCTCCGAGCGGGGCTTCATCTGGCTGATCTGTATCGTCACGGCGGCCAACTGCGCCTCGGCGGCGGTGTTCATCCACCTGGGCGCCATCTACGTCCCGTTCTTCCTGGGCCTGGACGTGCTGGCGGTGATCGCCGCATTCCTTGCCAGTTTCGCGGCCGCCAAGCGCGTCCAGCGGGTGCAGGTCGACTCCCGCGACGTGCGCGTGGTGCTGGAGACGCCCAGGGACAGCCGGGTGGTCTGGGAATCCCCCACCGCCTTCACCCGGGTCTTCGTCGAGACCGAGGACGAGCGCACGGTCGGGCTGCGGCTCGCGCTCTCCGGCAAGGGCGTGGACGTGGCCGAGGCGCTGAGCCCCCGCGAGCGGGCTGAGTTCGCCCAGGCCTTGCAGCAGGCGATCTGGCAGGCGCGCCAGGAGCGGAGCTGACGGCGGATGCCGTTCACCGACGAGGAGATCGACCGCTACGCCCGCCACCTGGTGCTGCGCGAGGTAGGCGGACCCGGCCAGCAGAAGCTGAAGGACGCCCGGGTGCTGATCGTCGGCGCCGGCGGCCTGGGCTCGCCCGCCGCCCTCTACCTGGCCGCCGCCGGGGTGGGCGCGCTGATCCTGGCCGACCCGGACACCGTCGACCGCTCCAACCTGCAGCGCCAGGTGATCTACGCCGACGACGACATCGGCCGGCCCAAGGCGGCGGCCGCTTCCGACCGTCTTGCAGGGCTGAACCCGCATATCTTCGTGGGCGGCTATCATGGGGCGTTCGACGCCGCGAGCGCCGACGAGCTGGTGGACGGCGTCGACCTGGTGCTCGACGGCACCGACAACTTCGAGACCCGCTTCGTGGTCAACGACGCCTGCGTGAAGCACGGCAAGCCGCTGGTCTCCGGCGCCATCGGCCGCTGGACGGGTCAGGTGGGCGTCTTCGGATCCAGGCCTTGCTACCGCTGCCTGACCCCGGAGATCCCGCCCGAAGCGGAGACCTGCACGGCGGTGGGCGTCGTGGGCGCCCTGGCCGGCGTGATCGGCTCGATGATGGCCCTGGAGGCGATCAAGCTGATCGTCGGCGCCGGCGAGGCCCTGACCGGGCGGCTGCTGATCTACGACGCCTTGGCGGCCGAGACGCGGACGGTGCGGCTGGGCGCAGACCCGGAGTGCCCGGTGTGCTCCGGATAGTTGCTCCCCCGAAGGGGGGGGGCTGGTTCAAAGCATCGACGGGATCACCCGATCGGGCGGCTTGTGGCCGTCCATCCAGGTCTTGATGTTGACGATCACCTTCTCGCCCATGTCGGTGCGCGCTTCGACCGTGGAGGAGCCCATGTGCGGCAGCAGCACGGCGTTGGGCAGCTTCAGCAGCTTGGGATTCACCTGCGGCTCGAACTCGTAGACGTCCAGGCCGGCGCCGGCGATGGCGCCCTTGGACAGCAGGTCGGCCAGCGCCGCCTCGTCGATGATCTCGCCGCGGGCGGTGTTGATCAGTATGGCGTGCGCCGGCAGCAGCTTCAGCCGCCGCGCCGACAGCAGGTGATAGGTGGCCGGCGTATGCGGCGAATGGACCGTGATGATGTCCATCCGGGCCAGCATCTGGTCCAGGCTCTCCCAGTAGGTGGCGTCCAGCTCTTCGGCCAGGCGCGGGCTCACCGGCTTGCGGTTGTGGTAGTGGATCTGCAGGCCGAAGGCCTTGGCGCGGCGGGCCACCGCCTGGCCGATGCGCCCCATGCCGATGATCCCCAGCCGCTTTCCGGTGATCCGCCGGCCCAGCATCCAGGTGGGCGCCCAGCCCTTGAAGTCGCCGGACTGCACCACATTGGCGCCTTCGACGATGCGCCGCGCCACGGCCATGATCAGGCTGAGCGTCAGGTCGGCGGTGTCCTCGGTGAGCACGCCGGGCGTGTTGGTCACGGTGATGCCGCGGGCGGTGGCGGCCTCCACGTCGATATGGTCGACGCCGGCGCCGAAATTAGCGATCAGCTTCAATTGCGGCCCGGCCTGTTCGATGAGACGCGCGTCGATCTTGTCGGTGATCGTGGGGGCCAGCACGTCGGCGCGGGCCACGGCGGCGGCAAGGGCCTTGCGCGCCATCGGCTCGTCGGTGGTGTTGAGCTCGGTGTCGAACAGCTCCCGCATCCGGGTCTCCACCGGATCCGGAAGTTTGCGCGTGACGATGACTTTCGGCTTGCGGGCGGGCATGGCTGAACTGAAAAGAAATCTTCCTGCGCCGGACGGCGCGTCGGCGTTCTCGAAACCTCTAGCAAAGGGACCATGCACGGCCAAGGCGACGCGGAACGAATGACCGGACCCGGCCGCCGAACGCCACGCGGCGCGGCGCTGGTCCTGTTCGCCTGGGCGATGCTTTCGCCGCCCGAGCCGGCCGCGGCGGAACGGGTCACGCCCTCGGGCATGCCGGTGCCGCGCTACGTCTCGCTGAAGTTCGACACGGTGAACGCCCGCTCTGGCCCCGGCGACGATCACAAGCTTCTGTGGGTCTACCACGCCCGCGACCTGCCTTTGCAGGTGGTGGCCGAGACCCTGGAGTGGCGCCGGGTGTGCGATCCGGAAGGCGGCCTGGGCTGGGTCCACCGGCGCACCGTCGATGGCCGCCGCACCGTGATCAACCTGGCGGCGGGGCCCGAGCCGCTGCAGTCCAAGCCGAAGCAGGACGCCTCGGTGAGGGCGTTCATGCGGGTCCGCGCCGTGGGCGCGCTCAGCCGCTGCGAGAAGGGCTGGTGCCGGGTTCGGGTGGGCGGCGTCAACGGATGGACCCGCCAGGGCCGCCTCTGGGGAACGCTGGACGCCCAGCAATGTCGTTGAGCCGCGCACGGCGCCCGTGCTAGGCCCGGCCGCGTATCAGGAATCCGATCCGCATGAGTGACATCGCCACGCCCGTCCGGCCGTCCAGTTTCTCCAAGGAGGACCTGCTGGCGTGCGCCCGCGGCGAGATGTTCGGCCCCGGCAACGCCCAGCTTCCGGCCCCGCCGATGCTGATGTTCGACCGCATCACCCAGATCACCGGCGGGGGCGGCGCGCAAGGCAAGGGCTATGTGGAGGCAGAGCTCGATATCCATCCGGACCTGTGGTTCTTCGCCTGCCACTTCATCGGCGATCCCGTCATGCCCGGCTGCCTGGGCCTCGACGCCATGTGGCAGCTGGTGGGATTCTTCCTGGGTTGGTCCGGCGCGCCGGGGCGCGGCCGGGCGCTGGGCGTGGGCGAGGTGAAGTTCACCGGCCAGGTGACGCCCTCTGTCACAAAGCTGGTCTATCGCATCGATCTGAAGCGCGTGATCATGCGCAAGCTGGTGATGGGCGTCGGCGACGGGGTCCTGCTGGCCGACGGCAAGCCCATCTATGAGGCCAGGGACCTCCGCGTGGGGCTTTTCGCCGCCGCGGACCTGGTCTGAGCATCGGAGGGAGACCCATGCGGCGCGTGGTGGTCACCGGGATGGGCGTCGTCTCGTCCATCGGCAACAACACCAACGAGGTGACGGCCTCCCTGCGCGAGGCCCGCTCGGGAATCGTCGCCGCGCCGGAGTACGCCGAGCTCGGCTTCCGCTGCCAGGTCCACGCGGCGCCGCAGATCGACTGGGAGTCGATGGTCGACCGCCGCGCCGCCCGCTTCCTGGCCCCGGGCACGGCCTATGGCCACATCGCCATGGAACAGGCCATCGCCGACGCGGGCCTGGAAGAGGCCGAGATATCCAATCCCCGCACCGGCCTGATCGTGGGCTCCGGCGGGCCGTCCACCCGCGCCATTGTCGACGCCGCCGAGACCGCGCGGACCCGCGGGCCCAAGCGGGTCGGACCCTTCGCCGTCCCCAAGGCGATGAGCTCCGGCCCTTCGGCGACGCTGGCCACCTGGTTCAAGATCAAGGGCCTGAACTTCTCGATCTCCTCGGCCTGCGCCACCTCCACCCATTGCATCGGCGTCGGCTACGAGCAGATCGCCATGGGCAAGCAGGACGTGGTGTTCGCCGGCGGCACGGAGGAGCTGGACTGGACCCTGTCCGTCCTGTTCGATGCCATGGGCGCCATGAGCTCCAACTTCAACGACCGCCCGGCCGTGGCCAGCCGCGCCTATGACAAGGACCGCGACGGCTTCGTGATCGCCGGCGGCGCGGGCCTCCTGGTGCTCGAGGAATACGAACACGCCAAGGCGCGCGGCGCGAAGATCTACGGCGAGATCGTGGGCTATGCGGCCAATTCCGACGGCTACGACATGGTGGCTCCGTCCGGCGAGGGCGCGGCCCGCTGCATGCTGCAGGCCATGGAGACGGTGAAGGCGCCCATCGACTACCTGAACCCGCACGGCACCTCGACCCCGGTGGGCGACGTCAAGGAGATGGAAGCCGTGCGCGCCGTGTTCGGCGACAGGCCACCGCTGATCTCGTCGACCAAGTCGCTCACCGGCCACAGCCTGGGCGCGGCCGGCGCGCAGGAGGCGATCTACAGCCTGCTGATGCTCAACAACGACTTCGCCGCCGAAAGCGCCCACATCGAGACCCTCGACCCGGCCTTCGCCGACCTGCCGATCCTGCGCGCGCGCAGCGACAAGCCCCTCCAGACGGTGATGAGCAACTCCTTCGGCTTCGGCGGCACCAACGGCTGCCTGGTGATGGCCCGGGTCTAGCCGCCCCCGCAGGCCTCGGTGACCAGGACGCCCTGTCCGCGCAGGGTCCCGACCCAGAGCTCGCGACCGACCGCCAGGGCGCTGGTGGCGCCGCTGAACTTCGGGCCGGGGGCTTGCCTGTGGCGGCAGGCGACGGTCATGGTCGCGGAGTCGATGCGGACCAGGCCCCACTCGAGCGCGCACAGCGTCTGCGGTGAGTGGTGGCACGCCCGGACCTCGTCCGGCTCGCCGTACTGGCCGGCCACCAGCAGGGCTCCGTCATTCGACCAGCGGACATTGTCCGCGAGGAACTCGGTGTCCACCGTGCGGCCCGGCTTGTCGCCGTTCAGGACGAACTCGTAGACCCGCCGCTCCGTCCAGGTCGCGGCGTAGATCCGGCCGCCGTCGGGAGTCACCACCAGGCCGTTCCAGCTTAGGCGCCGGGTGCCGGGCACCATCCGCCAGCCGCCGGCTTCGGACCAGGTGAGGATCTCGCCCATCACGCCTGCGGGCTCGTTGATGGCCTGTCCGCCGTTACCGGCGAACAGCGTCCCGTCGGCGGCGACCGCCACGCTGTTGGCCTTGCCGCCCGCCGGGAACAGGATGCAGTCCTCCCACTCCAGCCTGGGCGGCCCTGAGACCGCGCCCACCAGGCGGAAGCGCTCTATGGCCTCCCGGCCGCCGTGGTTGACCACATAGAGGGTGTCTCCGGACGGTGTCGATCGGAGCGCGACGCCGTGCGACGCAAAGACAGCGGGGTCGAAGCCGGCCGGGCAGCGCGCCGTCCCCGGCGCCTTGGCCAGCTCCGCCCTGGTCACCCGCCGCGCGCCCGCTTCGATAAGAAGGATCCCGCCCTGCGCCTGGCCGCCGCCGGCCATGGAGCTGGCGATCACCCACCGCCCGTCGGGCGTGGCGATCAGGTCCTCTGCGTTGGTTATGCCCTGGATGACGGAATCTGCCGCCTTGGCGGGGGAAACCGCCATGGCGGCGGCGACCAGCATCGCCGCGAATGGCCATCGCAACCTGCGCATCTTTTCCTCCCCTTATGCCTGCCCGGTCTCCGCCTGAGCGCTCGCCGCACCATGCCCCCAAACCGAGCTGTGCAACAAATGACGGTCTCAGCGGTTCATTGGCCAACCAAACTCTGGAGAGATACCCATGCTCGGTCGAATGTTCTTCGCCTCGCTTCTGGCATCCACCGCCCTGGTGGCGGCAACCACGCCCGTCCAGGCCGGCCAGGATGAGCGCGCCCGTCAGGCGATCGCCGCGGCGGAAGCCAAGCTGCAGACCGCCACCACCCTCGGGACCGGCCTCAGCGCTCCCTACGACACCGCCGAGGCGCGGGCCGCCCTGGCCACGGCCAAGGAGAAGCTGGCGCGTGGCAGAGAGAAGGCGGCCATCGACGCTGCGCTCCAGGCACAGTCCATGGCCGACGCCGCTGTGATCGAGATGCAGCGGCGCAAGGACGCCGAGCTGGCCTCCGCAAACGCAGCGGCGCGCGAAGGCGTCGCCGCAGCCCAGGGCGAAACCGCCATCGCTCGTGACCGGGCGGCCGCGGCCCAGGTCGAGGCCGGTGTGGCCCAGCAGCAGGCGGCCTCGGCCGAAGCCCGCGCCAACGCAGCCGAGCTGTCGGCGGCGGTGTCCGCCGTGGACGCTGCGGCGGCCCGCAACGCCGCGGCCGATGCTATGAACAAGCCCACCCAGGTCGAGACCACGGTCACCACCCAGCAGCCGGCCGCCGCGCGTCGTTCGACCACGACGACTACGGTGAAGAAGAAGCCCGCCGCGATCTCCTCCACGACGGTGCGGACTACGCCGGCCCCGGCTCCGGCCCAGGTCACGACCACGACCAAGGTTACCCAGTAGGTCATAGGCTTTACGGGGCGGCATGATCGCCGCCCCGCAACTCCCAGGATGACACCCGCGCCCTGATCGGCCACAACCCCGGTAGCCAATCGAGGGAGCGCGACGACGTGGCCGACGACTACCAGATGCCTGCGGGCGGATTGATGCAGGGCAAGCGCGGGGTCGTCACCGGCGTCGCCAACCACCAGTCCATCGCCTGGGGCATCGCCAGCCAGCTGGCCGCCCAGGGCGCCGAGATGGCCTTCCTGCACCTGTCCGGCATGGAGCGCCGCGTGCAGCCCCTGGCCGAGAGCATCGGGGTGAAGACCCTGGCCGCCGTGGATGTCACCGACGACGCCTCCATGGACGCCGCCTTCGAGACGGTGAAGGCCGCCTTCGGGACCATCGATTTCTTCGTCCACGCTATAGCCTTCGCCAACAAGGACGAGCTGAAGGGCTCGTTCGTGGAGAACACCACCCGCGAGGGCTTCCTGCGGGCCCTGAACATCTCGGCCTTCAGCTTCGTGGACTGCGCCCGGCGCGCGGCGGACCTGATGCCGGAGGCCGGCGGGTCGATCCTCACCCTCACCTACATGGGCTCTGAACGGGCGATCCCCAACTACAACACCATGGGCGTGGCCAAGGCCGCGCTGGAGGCCGCGACCCGCTACGCCGCCCGCGACCTGGGACCCAGGGGCATCCGGGTGAACGCCGTCTCGCCGGGCGCCATGCGCACCCTGTCGCTCGCCGGCATCCAGGGCGGGCGCGGCATGCTGGCCAAGGGCCGGTCGCTTTCGGCCATGAAGGAGGACACCTCCATGGAGGGCGTGGCCGGCTGCGCGCTCTGGCTGCTGTCCGACCTCGGCAGGTCGACTACCGGCGAGGTGGTGCATGTGGACGCCGGTTTCCACATCATGGGCTTCAGCGAGGACGAGGCGGAAGCCGGCTGAGGGGTGCCATGGGCGAGACGCACGACGCCGATGTGATCATCGCGGGCGCGGGCATCGCGGGCGCGACCCTGGCGCTGGCCCTGGCGCAAGCGGGCCTGAAGCCGATCCTGGTGGACCCAGCGCCATTCGAGACCCAGACCGCGCCAGCCTTCGACGGACGGGCCTCCGCCGTCGCCTACGCCGCCTACCGCCAGTGGCGGGCCATCGGTGTGGCGGCCTTGCTGGACCCCCACGTCCAGCGGATCGAGCAGATCCTGGTGACCGATGGGCGCGCGCCGGGCGCGGCGGCCGGCGCGGCCACGCCCTTCCTGCTGCGCTTCGACGCCGCCGAGATCGCCGACCGCTCGGATGGCGAGCCACTGGGCTACATGCTGGAGAACCGCCACATCCGCGCTGGCCTGGCCGAGGCGGTGACCGGAGCTGGGATCGAGGTGCTCGCGCCGGCCCGAGTCACGCATGCCGAATTCGGCCCCCGCGCGGCCGCCATCACCCTGGACGACGGCCGCGTGCTGCGCGCGCCGCTGGCGGTGGGCGCCGAGGGCCGGGGCTCGGTGATCCGCGAGCAGGCCGGGATCGGGGCCATCGGCTGGGACTACCGCCAGACCGGGGTGGTCGCCACAGTGCGGCTGGCGCGCGGCCACCAGGGCGTGGCGCACGAGTATTTCCTGCCCAGCGGCCCCTTCGCCATCCTGCCGCTGAGCGGCGACCGGGTTAGCCTGGTGTGGACCGAGAGCGCGCGCCGGGGCGAGGCGCTGAGGTCGGCGCGGCCAGAGGTGTTCCACGCCCACCTGCGCCGCAGGTTCGGCGACTTCCTGGGCGAGGCGACGGTGGAGGGCCCGGTGTTCGCCTACCCCTTAAGCCTGCAACTCGCCGAGCGGCTGGCCGCGCCTCGGGCGGCGCTGCTGGGCGACGCGGCCCACGCGGTGCATCCCATCGCCGGCCAGGGCCTGAACCTTGGACTGAAGGCCGCCGCCGCCCTGGCTCAGACCATCGTCGAGGCCGCCCGCCTGGGCGAGGACTTTGGCTCTGAGGTGGTGCTGGAGCGCTACGCCGTCTGGCGCCGCTTCGACACCGCCACACTCTCGGCCGGCATGGACGCCTTCGTGCGCCTGTTCTCCAACGACAGTCCGCTGCTGCGCCTGGGACGCGGCCTCGGCATGTCGGCGGTCAACCGCATCGGCCCGGCGCGGCGGTTCTTCATGCAGGAGGCCGGCGGCGGCGTGGGCGACCTGCCGAGGCTGCTGAAGGGCGAGGCCCTTTAGCTATTCCCCCTCGCCCAGCTCGCGCGCCTCTTCCGGCAGCATGATCGGCACGCCGTCGCGGATCGGATAGGCCAGCCGGGCGGAGCGGCTGATCAGCTCGCCCCGGGCGCGGTCCAGCGTCAGCGTCCCGTGGGTGACCGGGCAGACCAGTATCTCCAGCAGGCGGGGGTCGACGTCGACCTCTGTGGGGGCGGGCTCGCTCATTGGCCGGGTCTACTGCAACGCGTGGCCGTCGTCATCGCCGTCGTCCATGGCGGCGATCTCCAGCAGCACGGTGAGCGACTCGAAGCGTTGCGCCAGGGTCTGAGCCTCCAGCAGGGCCTGCTTCTCCGCCGGGTCCAGGGGAAGCCCCATGGACAGGCTGTTCACCAGGGCGTCCAGCGGCGCTGTCTTGGCGGTGTCCCAGTCGATGTCGAGCTCGCGCCGGTTGAGATAGCGCTTCAGTCCGTCCGCGAACCGGGCTCGGAGGTCCTCGCTGGCGGTGGCCTCGGCGTCGCGGGCGAGGTCGTCCTCGAAGCGGTCGTAGCTGACCCGCAGCTGCCGATAGGGGGTGCGCAGCGGCAACTCCTCGCCCGCCTCGAAGCGGCAGACGCCGGTGAGCGTGATCAGATAGCGGCCATCGGAGGTCTCGTTGTAGCTGGTGATCCGCCCGGCGCAGCCCACGTGGGCCAGGGCCGGTCGAACGCGGTCGCCGCCCATCCGGGTCTGGATCATGCCGATCACCCGGTCGCCGGCCATGACGTCGTCGACCATGTTCAGGTAGCGCGGCTCGAAGATCTGCAGCGGCAGCTCGCCGCCCGGCAGGAGCAGCGCCCCGTCCAGCGGAAACACCGGAATGAGTTTCGGCAGGTCGCTCGCGTGGCGGTAGCCGGGCATGGGAGCCTCCTGGAAATCGCCTCGTTCGTGGGGGGCTAGCTGAACAGAATGGCGGAAAGGCGCCGGCGGCCCTGGCGGGCGATCTCCGAGCCCGCGCCGGCGGCCTCGAAGACGGTAAGCAGCTGCTTGCGGGCCGCCTCGTCGTTCCAGGCCCGGTCCTTCTCCAGGATCAGCAGCAGGTGGTCCACCGCCGCCTCCAGCCGGCCGCTGCCGGCCAGCGCCTTGGCGAGCTCAAAGCGGGCCTCGTGGTCGTCCGCGTCGGCGGCCAGCCGCTGCTCGAAGGCCGCGGTCTCGGAGGGGGCGGCGTCGGCGAGCGCCAGGGCGGCGCGGACGCTGTCCAGGTCAGGGTCCTTGGCGTCGGCCGGCGCCATGGCCAGTATCTCGCGGGCGCGCTCGGCGTCGCCGGAGGACATGTAGATTTTCGCCATCCCGCCCAGGGCCTTGGCGTTGGCCGGGTCCTCCTGCAACACCTGGGCGTAGGCCTGTGCCGCGCCGCCGGCGTCGCCGACTTCCAGCGACTCCCTGGCCATGTCCAGAAGGGCGTCGACGGGCGAGACGGCCGGGCCCGACTGGGCGGCCAGTTTGTCCACGAAGGCCTTCACCTGGCTGTCCGGCAGGGCGCCCATGAAGCCGTCCACCGGCCGGCCGTCCACGAAGGCGAACACCGCCGGGATCGACTGCACCCGCAACTCGCCCGCGTAGGCCGGGTTCTTGTCGATATCCACCTTCACCAGTCTCACCGCGCCCTTGGCTGCGGTCACCGCCTTCTCCAGCGCCGGGCCCAGCTGGCGGCACGGGCCGCACCATGTGGCCCAGAAGTCGACGATCACAGGGACGGTCTTGGAAGCCTCCACCACGTCGGTCATGAAACTGGCGTCGGTGGCGTCCTTGATGATGTCTCCGGCCGGCGGTCCGGCGGTCTCCCCGATCAGGCTCATCGCCGCTTCCTCACCCTCGATGCTGGAACAGAACGCTCGTGGCTGAACATGGTCGCAAGTGGCGCGCTGTTCAACGGACGCAAGCGACTTCAACCACCGCCATGGACTGGAAATCGACCACCAGGGGCTGGACGCCCACAGCCGCCAGGAATTTCCGGAAGTCCGCCTGGGTGAGCGTGGTGGTGGCCGTGTTCACCAGCGGATGGAAATTCACCGCCGCTGCTTCCCACATCACCCGGTCGAGCACGAAGCGCACCCGCCCGGCGGCGTCGTTGACCAGGGCGAGCGCGGTGACCGAGCCCGGCGTCACGCCCAGGGCCTCCTGCATCAGCACCGCGTTCCCGAAGGACAGCCGCGCCGAGCCGATCACCAGCGGCAGGCGCTTCAGGTCGATGACGGTCAGGTCGGCGGCGGAGATCAGCCACAGCTGGTCCTTGGCGTCCTTCAGGAACAGGTTCTTGGAGTGGGCTCCCGCGATGCCCGCCTTGATGTCCTCGCCCTCGCCCACCCGGAAGACGGCCTGGTGCTCGTGGGTGACCTGGGCCACGCCGTGGTCCGCCAGAAACCGCAACAGCTCCGGTTGATCCTTCATGCCTCCCAAATACCGGAACTGGACGCGAAGGCGACCCCCGGCTTAAGGGTCGGCCACAGGCTACCGCGCAGAGACAGCTCATGGAACTCGAGTGCTATCCCACCGTCCCGCCCGGCGTGTCGCCGCCGGAGATCGTGCCGGGACGTCCGCAGCGCGGCTGGATGGACCGGTTCGCCGCCCGCCACCCCTACCGCTGCCTGCCCATGACCATGGCCAACTCCTCCGGTTGGGAGATCCTCTGCCCCACGGCCTTCACCGCCGAGTGGACCGGCGGCAATGCCCAGGAAGACATCACCTTCCGCCCGGACTATCCGCATCCGCACTTCCATCACCTGGTCTCCAGCCACTTCAGCCACGGCGTGGTCACCTTCCACACCGGCTACATGTTCCGCACCCCGCCGGGCTGGTCGATGCTGGCTCAGGGCGCGCCCAACCACATCAAGGACGGCATCCAGCCCCTGGCCGGCGTGGTGGAGACCGACTGGCTGCCGTTCCCCTTCACCATGAACTGGCTGTTCACCCGGCCCGGCAAGGTGCGCTTCGAGAAGGGCGAGCCGTTCTGTTTCATCACCCTGCTGCA
>CANJKG010000017.1 GCA_947474775.1 Caulobacteraceae bacterium
AGATCGATCCCGAAACGCCGCCGGTGCTGGTGGACCGGGTGCAGGTCCAGCAGGTGGTGCTGAACCTGACGCGCAACGCCATCGAGGCCATGGCTGACACCGTCGATCCCGAGCTGGTGATCGGCGCCGCGCCGGCCGAGGACGACATGGTCACCATCTCGGTCAGCGACAATGGCGCGGGGATCGGCCGGGAGGTCGCTTCGCGCCTGTTCCAGCCGTTCGTGACCACCAAGCAGACCGGCATGGGCGTGGGGCTGTCGATTTCGCGCACCATCATCGAGGCCCACGGCGGCCGCATCTGGGCGGACCTCCGGCCAGGCGGCGGGACGGTCTTCAATTTCACCCTGCGGGCGGTTCAGGAGGAGTTGGATGATGAACAAGCCTGAGGTCCAGGTCATCGACGACGACGCGGCGGTGCGATCCGCGCTCAGCTTCCTGCTGTCGACGGCCGACATCCCCTCGCGCACCCACGAGAGCGCGACGGAGTTCATGAAGGCGGCCAGCGACCTGCCGCCGGGCTGCATCATCACCGACGTGCGGATGCCGGGCATGGACGGGCTGGAGCTGGTGTCCAAGCTGAAGGCCAAGGGCGTGCCCCACCCGGTGATCGTGATCACCGGCCACGGCGACATCGCCCTGGCGGTGGAGGCCATGAAGTCCGGCGCCCGCGACTTCCTCGAAAAGCCGTTCGACGCCGAGGTGATGCTGCGGGCCGTGCAGTCGGCCCTGGACGCCGAGGGCCAGGCCAGCCAGGCCGAGGCCGACAGGCGCCGGTACCGCGAGGTGCTGCAGGCGCTGTCGCCGCGCGAGCAGGACGTGCTGCAGCGGGTGGTCGCCGGCAAGGCCAACAAGGTGATCGCCTGTGAGCTCGACATCAGCCCGCGCACCGTGGAGGTCCACCGGGCCAACATGATGATGAAGAGCGGCGCCGGCAGCCTGTCGGAACTGGTGCGCATGGCGCTGCTGGCGGGGGTGTAGCGGCGCGCGCATAGTGGACGCCGAAGGCGCGAACCGCGCTTCACGAACCCAGGGAGGATGAGGTGGAGGGTCTTTCGCCGGCTCCGGATCGGCGCGGCCTGCTGTTGGCGGCCGCAAGCCTGGTGGCGACGGTGAGGGCCGCCGGCGCCTCGGCGGAGGTCAAGCCCGAGACCGGCTGGCTGGCGCCGCCGAAGCCGGTCCAGACGCCGGTGAAGCTGGCCAGGTTGCCCGACGTCGGGCTTGCCTACTGGGACACCGGCGGGCCGGGCGAGCCGGTGGTGCTGATGCATCCGGCGACCGGCAGCATCCTCAACTGGGGCTACCAGGAGCCGGCGCTGCGGGCCGCAGGCTACCGCGCCATCGCCTATTCGCGGCGCGGCCATCACGGCTCGGAGCCCGGGCCGGCCGACCGGATGGGTTCGATGAGCGGGGACCTGCTCGCGCTCGCGGACCTGCTGGGCCTGGGGAAATTCCATCTGCTGGGCAGCGGCCTGGGGGCGTTCGGCGCGGCGGAATTCGCGGCGGCCCACCCGGAGCGCCTGCGCAGCGTGGTGGTCGCCTGCGCCATGGTGGTGGTGGAGGACGACCCGGAGATGCAGGCGATGCGGGCGCGGCTTGAGTCCGACCAATGGCACAAGATGCCAGAGCACATGGGCGAGCTCAGCCCGGCCTATCGCGCGGCCAACCCCGCCGGCGCCAGCCGCTGGAACGAGCTGTACGAGATGGCCGTGGACAAGCGCGTCCGCCCGCCGCTGATCCCGCTGACCATGGCCAGGATGGCCGCCTGGAAGGTCCCCACCCTGGTGATCGGCGGCGACACGGACCCGTTCGGGGCGCCGCCCCTGCTGCGGCGGTTCGCCGGCCACATCGCCGGCGCCCGGCTGGAGATCATTCGCGAGGCCGGCCATTCGGCGCACTGGGAGCAGCCGGCGGCGTTCAACCGGGCGGTGCTGGGGTTCCTGAACGGGGTGCGGGGTTAGGCTGACTTCGGGGGCGCTGCGGCCTTCTCAGACCCCCGGCACACCGGAACTGCTGGCGGCCTCGCGCAGGGTGGCCAGGTCGGCGGGCGAGCCGGCGAAGGCGCGGGTGGCGTCGCGGTAGGCCTGCTGGGCCTGGGCGGGCCGGCCCAGCACCATCTGGGCGCGGATCAGGCGCTCCCACCCTGCCCGGTCGCCGGGGCTGGCCTTCAGGCGGGCGGCGAGCTGGGCGACCATACCCTCGATCATGGCCTGGCGGTCGCCGGCGCTCATCTGGCCGGCGGCGGCCACGTCGGCGGCGGTGGGGCCGCGGGGCGCGGCCTGGGACGGGGCGGCCTGGGACGGGGTGGCCTGGGGCGGCGGGGCCTGGGCGGCGGCCAGAGGCGGCAGCCGGCCAGCGAGGTTGACGCCGCGGTCGGCGGCGACCTGCTCCACGAACTGGCGGATCTGTCCCGCCCAGGGGGCGTCGGGCGGGGCGTCGCGCAGCAGGGCGATCCAGTCGTCCATGGCGCCCTTCTGGTCGCCGGCCTGGTCCTTGGCGACCGCCAGGTAGTAGCGGGCGCGGGGATCGAGGCGGTCGGCGGCCACCGCCTTGCGGAAGGCGGCGACGGCGGCCGGCGTCACCTGGCCCTCGGCGGCCAGCACGGTGGCCTCGCCCTGGGCGGACAGGTACTCGGCGTTGCCGGGGCTAAGGGCCGCGGCCTTGCCATAGGCCTCGGCGGCCTCGGCGTTGCGGCCGGTCTGCAGGTAGGACCAGCCCAGCATCCGCCAGCCCTCGGGATCGTCGGGGCTTTCCTTCATCTTGGCTTCGAGGGCGGCGATCATGCTGGAGACTTCGCCCTGCGGATGGTCGGCGGCGGCGGCGACGCCTCCCATGGCGGCGGGCTGTGGCCGGGTGGCGGGGACGTCGGGGCGGCCGATGGCGAGGTAGAGGCCGGTGGCCCCCAGGACCACCACGGCGGCCAGGCCCAGGGCGAGCTTCAGCAGGGCGCGCTCGCCGAGCGGGCGGGCGGGAGCCTCAGGCGCGCGCTGCTCGGCCAGCATGCGGCGCTTGACGTCGGTCTTCAGGGCCTCGGCCTCGTCGCCGGAGACCGCGCCGGCCGCCGTCTGGGCGTCGATCTCGCCCAGCTGGGACTGCAGGGTCTCCACCACCTCGTCGCGGGGGCGCCGCGCGGCGTCATGGCGGCGGATCAGCGGGATCGCCAGTCCCACGGCCGCCAGCGCAGTCATCAGGGTCAGGATCATCCACAGCATCAGGAAGCCTCGTCGGAATTAAGGAGCGCGGCCACGCGGGCCTCCTCGTCGGGGTCGAGCCGGTCGGCGGCGAGCTGGTCGGGGCGCGCCACCGCGCGGCCGCGCAGGTAAATGGCCACCCCCATGCCGCCCAGGGCCAGGACGGCCAGGGGGCCCAGCCACAGCAGCAGGGTGTCGGGGCCGAAAGCCGGGCGCAGCAGAACGTAGCTGCCGTAGCGGTCCACCAGATAGGCCTTGGCCTGGTCGTCGCTGTCGCCGGCCGCCAGCCGCTCGCGCAGCAGGACGCGCAGGTCGTGGGCCAAGGGAGCGTCGGACTCGTCGATGGACTGGTTCTGGCAGACCACGCAGCGCAGCTCGCGGCTGAGCACGCGGGCGCGGGTCTCCAGGGCGGGATCGGCGAGCTGCTCGTCGGGGGTCACCGCCGCGGCGGGGCCGGCCAGGGCCGCCAGCAGGGCGGCGAGGATCAGGGCGCGCCTCACGATTCGGCCTTCAATTTCGTCATGAGGGGAGCAAGCGTCTTGGACCAGACCTCGGGGGTGATGGCGCCCACGTGGCGGTAGCGCACCCTGCCCTGCCTATCGACCACGAAGGTCTCCGGCGCCCCGGTGACACCCAGGTCGATGACCGTGCGGCCGACGGGATCGTCGCCGGCGAGCTGGTAGGGGTCGCCGTAGCGGACAAGCCAGGCCTCGCCGGCGCCGGGCTGGTCCTTCCAGTCGAGGCCGTGGATCGGCACGCCCTGCGCCTTCAGCTGCATGAGGAAGGGGTGCTCCACGCGGCAGGTGACGCACCAGGAGCCAAAGACGTTGAGCAGGGCCGGCTCGCCCCGGAAGTCGGTGGAGGCCAGGCCCTTGGTGTCGGCGGCGCGGACCGGCGGCAGGTCGAAGACCGGCAGCGGCTTGTCGATCAACATGGAGGGCAGGATCGAGGGATCGCGGCCCAGGCCGATCACGAAGGCGACCATCAGGCCTGCGAAGACCACGGCGGGAACTATGGCGAGGAGCCGCTTCATTCGGCGGGCGCCGGGACAGCGGCGGCGGGGGCGACGCGGCGGGCGGCGCCGAGCCGCAGGCGCCGGTCGCAGAGCGAGACGAGCCCGCCCAGGCTCATGACCAAGCCGCCCAGCCAGATCCAGACGATCAGCGGATGGTCCCAGAGCCTGACCACCACGCCGCGCCCGGACTCCTCGCCCACCGAGACATAGAGGTTGCCCAGCAGGCCCACGCGGATGCCGGCCTCGGTGGTCTGGCTGGACTGGTAGGCGCGCCGCGCGGAGGAGAGGGTGTAGGTGCGGCCCCGGCCCTCAACGTTGAAGGTGGCGCGCCGCGCCACGTAGTTGGGGCCCGGGACGTCGGCGAGTTCGGTCAAGGTCAAGGTGCGGCCGGCGAAGACCACGTTGTCGCCGGGCTGCATGGTCAGGACCTTGTCGGTCTCCCAGGAGGAGACGCCGGTGACGCCCAGGGCCAGGAGGCCGAGGCCGGCGTGGGCCAGGACGTGGCCGTACATCGACGGCGGGGTGCTGCGGATCGCCCAGCCGAGGTCCTTGCGGCCCGACCACCAGCGGCGCCCCAATATGGCGAAGGCGCCCGCGACCAGCCAGGCCGACAGGGCGAGCGCGCCGACGGTGACGGTCTGACGCCAGCCCAGGGTCACGAAGCCCAGCAGGAAGGCCGCCGCGGCGATGGCGGCGGGGACGCGCAGGCGGCGCGCCAGGGCGCCCAGCTCGTCACGCTTCCAGTTCAGCATCGGCCCGAACACCGACAGGATCAGCAGCGGGACGGCGATGGGACCGAAGGTGCGGGCGTAATAGGGCGGGCCGACGGAGATCTTGTCGCCGTTGACGATCTCCACGAACACCGGGCTGAAGGTGCCCAGGAAGACGGTGGCGGTGAGCGCCATCAGGAACAGGTTGTTCAGCGTGATCCCGCCCTCGCGCGACAGCGGGGCGAACAGGGCGCCGGAGCGCATCTGCGGCGTGCGCCAGGCGAACAGCGCCAGCGCCGCGCCAGTCATCACCGCGATGATGGCCAGGATGTAGACGCCGCGCTTGGGATCGACGGCGAAGGCGTGGACGGATGTCAGGATGCCGGAGCGGACCAGGAAGGTGCCGATCAGGCTCAATGAGAAGGTGAGGATGGCCAAGAGGATGGTCCAGCTGACCAGGGCCCCTCGGCGCTCCAGCACCAGGGCCGAGTGCAGCAGGGCGGTGCCAAGCAGCCATGGCATCAGGGAGGCGTTCTCGACGGGATCCCAGAACCACCAGCCGCCCCAACCGAGCTCGTAGTAGGCCCAGCCGCTGCCCAGGGTTATGCCGGCGGTGAGCGGGACCCAGGCGGCCAGCACCCACGGGCGCACCCAGCGGGCCCAGGCGGCGTCCACCCGGCCCTCGATGAGGGCGGCCAGCGCGAAGGCGAAGGCCACCGAGAAGCCCACATAGCCCAGGTAGAGCAGCGGCGGGTGCAGCACGAGACCCGGGTCCTGCAGCAGCGGGTTGAGCTCGCTGCCCTCGGGCGGGGCCGGGACCAGGCGGGAGAACGGGTTGGAGGTGAAGATCAGGAAGCCCAGGAAGGCCGCGCCCATGATCCCCTGCAGCCCCAGGACGCGGGCCTGCAGGGTCTCGCGCAGGGAGCGGCCGAAGGCGGCGACGGCGCCGCCGTAGATGGCGAGAATCAGCACCCACAGCAGCATCGATCCCTCGTGGCTGCCCCAGGTGGCGGCGAAGCGGTAGGCCAGCGGCTGGACGGTGTTGGAATGGCGGGCCACCAGGGCCACCGAGAAATCGCTGGTGACATAGGCGTAGGCCAGGCAGCCGAAGGCCAGGATCACGAACCCCGCCTGCATCATGCTGGCCGAGCGGCCCAGCGCCATCAGCACCGGATCGCCCCGCCAGGCGCCCCAAAGCGGCGCAACCGCCTGGACGAGCGAAAGCACCAGCGCCATAATTAGCGCGAACTGACCGATTTCCGCCGACATCGACCTTGTATTCCCCTCGGGCCTGCGTCGCTTTAAACCGAGCCCACGCCGGATTGAAGGTGATAGTGTGTCAAGCTTCGGGAAGGTGTGACTTAGTAAGCCGCTTCGGGGGCGGCGTGGGGAGCTGATGTCGGAGTTGTTTCGCATCGCCATCGTGGGCTCGGGGCCCTCGGGCCTTAGCGCGGCGGCGCACGCGGCCGCGCGGGGAATCAGCCACGTCCTGCTGGAGAAGACCGACCACCTGTCCGACACCATCTTCCGCTACCAGCGCGGCAAGCACGTCATGGCCACCCCGGCGCAGCTGGTGCTGCGGGCCGACTGCGAGTTCCAGGCCGGCAAGCGCGAGACGGTGCTGGCGCAATGGAACGCAGACGCCAAGGCGGCCGGGGTCAACGTCCGCTACAACGCCGAGGCCAAGGCGATCAGCGGGGCCAAGGGCGACTTCTCCGTCCAGCTGACCAGCGGCGAGGTGGTGCGGGCCGAGACGATCATCCTGGCCATCGGCACCCAGGGGAATCCGAACCTGATGCGCTGCGAGGGCGCCGAGCTGCCACACGTGCAGTACTCCCTGGACGACCCGGCGGCCTTCGTCGACGAGCACATCTTCGTGGTGGGGGCGGGCGACGCGGGGATCGAGAACGCGCTGGGCCTGGCGGCCGACGCGGCGCAGGGCAACACGATCTATCTGCTGAACCGCTCGGCCGACTTTTCGCGGCCGAAGGAAGCCAACGTCAAAAACCTGTTCCAGGCGCGCGACAACGGCCGGATCAACGTGATGACCGACACCTCGCCCAGCAAGGTGGAGCCGGGCTGGATCACCCTGGAGACGCCGCAGGGGTCGAACCGCCTGCGCTGCGACCGAATCATCGCGCGGATGGGCTCGGCGCCGCCGCGCAAGTTCGTGGAGGCGGCCGGGATCGCCTTCACCAGCGAGTCGGCCGAGGCCTTCCCGCGGCTGTCGCCCACCTTCGAGGGCGCCACGCCGGGCATCTATGTGATCGGCGCCCTGGCCGGCTATCCGCTGATCAAGCACTGCATGAACCAGGGCTATGACGTGGTGGAGTACATCTCCGGCGCCACTGACCTGAAGCCCGCCGACGAACCGATCCTGGAGGCCAAGCTGCAGGGCCTGCCCGGGCGACTGTCGGTGTCCGAATGGCTGGAGTTCCTGCGCAGCCGGGTGGAAATCCTCTACGGCCTTTCGCCGCTGCAGATGCGAGAGTTCCTGCTGGATTCCGAGGTGCGCGCCTTCCGCAAGGGCGAGGTGATCTTCGAGAAGAACGCCACCGGGTCATCGCTGTTCGGCATCGCCCAGGGCGGGGTGGGCGTGCGGATCGACCCCAAGGACCCGTCGAAGATGGTGCCCATCGGCCAGGGCTCGATCTTCGGCGAGGTGGGCCTGATCTCCGGCCGGCGGCGCGGCGCCACCATCGTGGCCACCGAGGACACGGTGGTCGTGGAAATCCCCCGCACCGCCGCCCTGAAGCTGATGGCCTCGGTGCCGGAGGCGCGCGAGAAGGTGAACCGCATCACCACCGAGCGGCAGATCCTGCAGATCTTCCGCGCCGGCCTGTCGCCCGCCGACCTCAAGGAGGTGATCCCGGCCGTCGAGGTGATGGAGGTCAAGCCCGGCAAGGCGATCATCAAGGAGGGCGAAGCGGGAGACGACATCTTCATCATCCGTTCCGGCTCGATGATCGTGGAGAAGACCGTGGGCGGGAAGGAAGTGTTCCTGTCCTATGTGCCGGCCGGCTCCTACGTGGGCGAGATGGCGGTGATCGACGGCTCGCTCAGGACCGCCACGGTGAAGGCCACCATCCGCTCCACCGTGCTGCGCCTGCCCGGCGCGCCGTTCCGCAAGCTCTTGGACGCCAAGCCCGAGCTGCGCGCCCGGATGCTGGCCGACATGACCTCGCGCCGGGACATCAACGCCTTCATCGAGACCCGCAAGGACGAGTTCGGCGACGTGGTGGACATGTACTCCTCGGTGGCCGGCTTCCTGGTGGACCAGGGGATCGGCGACGCCACCGACGTGCTCCTGATCGACGAGACGCTCTGCATCGGCTGCGACAACTGCGAGAAGGCCTGCGCCGACAGTCACGACGGGCTGTCGCGGCTGAACCGAGAGGCTGGCAAGACCTACGCCAAGCTGCACGTGCCGACCTCCTGCCGGCACTGCGAGAACCCCTACTGCATGACCGACTGCCCGCCCAACGCCATCCAGCGGGGGCCGGACGGCGAGGTGTTCATCTCCGACGCCTGCATCGGCTGCGGCAACTGCCAGCGCAACTGTCCCTATGACGTGATCCGGATGGACAAGGTGCCGCCGCCCAAGCCCAAGCTCTGGGAGTGGATGCTGTTCGGCAAGGGGCCGGGCCCGGGGGAACCTGACAAGGCCTGGCTGAAGACCCAGCCGAAGCCTGCCGTCGAGGCGCCGAAGGTGGCCATCAAGTGCGACATGTGCACCGGACGGGCCGGCGGCCCGGCCTGCGTGCGCGCATGCCCCACCGGCGCGGCGATCCGGGTCTCGCCGGAGGAATTCCTCACCGTGACGCTGCTCGAACGGGGCTCTGGCTGACCGGTGGCGAGGGCAGGGGCGCACACACAGCGGGCGAGGACGAAGGCGCATGAGGGCTTCCTTCGGCACGGCGGATTCCGCTGGGCGAAGTTGGCCACCCTGCTCTGCGTGACGCTGACAGCGGCCTATTTCCTGATCGACGTGCGGCCGCGGCACAGCGGCGGCACCTGGATGGGCTACAGCCTGGGGGCGCTGGGCGCGGCGCTGATCGTTTGGCTGGCGCTGCTGGGGGTGCGCAAGCGGGCCGTGACGGCGGGGCACTATTCCCTGAAGGCCTGGGTTTCAGCCCACGTCTATCTCGGCCTGTCGCTGACGGTGATCGCCACCCTGCACACCGGCTTCCAGTTCGGGATGAACGTCCACACCCTGGCCTATGTGCTGATGATGCTGGTGATCGTCTCAGGGCTGTTCGGAGTGTGGGCCTACGCCTCCCTGCCGAACCTGCTGAGCGCCAACCGCGGCGAAACCACACGCCGGCAGATGCTGGACGCGCTGGCCACCCTCGACGGTCAGCTGCACGAGGCCGCCCAGCCGCTGGACCGGGACATGGCCGCGATCGTGCGCCTGTCGCTGGAGAAGACCGACATTGCCGGCGGCTACTGGCAGCGGGTGTTCGGCCTCTATGGCGGCTGCGCGAACGACAGGGCCATCGAGCGGCTGGCGCGGGCCAGGCAGGGCGCGCGCGGCCCCGAGGCCGAGACCCTGGCGCAGATCGACGCCCTGTTGCGCAAGAAGGCCGAGGCCCTGGCCTTCGCCCGGCGCCAGGTCCGCATCACCGCCCTCCTGGAAGGCTGGACCTTCGTCCACGTTCCGATGACTTTCGCCCTGCTGGCGGCGCTCACCGCGCACATCGTCAGCGTCTTCTTCTATTGGTGACATGGCGCAAGAATTCACCCTTCGGCTGATCACGCGCCAGGCCGGCGGCGGCGAGATCGTCCGCACCCGGAAGGTCGAGTTCCAGGACGTGCTGATCGGGCGCGGGGCCGAGAACGACATCGTCCTGGACGATCTCAGCGTCGACCTGAACCATGCCAAGATCACCCGGGCGAGCCCGGGGCGCGTGACCGTGGAGGCCGAGGGCGCGGGCGGCTTCACGCTGGACGGCCGGGAGGCCACGCGGGCGCAGCTTGACGTGGCCGGCGAGCCGCGCCTGGGCTTCGGGGGCTACGACCTCGTGCTGGAGCCCGGCGAGGACGGCGAGGTGGTGATCACGGTCACCCAGCGCGAGGAGCCGCACGCCGAGAGCGTCAGCCTGTTCTCGCTGAAGGCGCAGATCTTCGGGCGCCGGCGGATGGCCTGGATCTACGGCCTGATCGTCTTCGCCATGTGCCTGATCGTGCCGGCGGCGGGCGCGCTGTTCATGGACCACATGACCATCCACCCGGACAAGCAGTGGTCCAGCGGCCCGCTCTCGAAGTCGCACGCCTTCCTTGAGGACGACTGCCAGGCCTGCCACCAGAAAGCCTTCGTGGCGGTGCGCGACGAGACCTGCCTGTCCTGCCACCAGACGAACCTGGACCAGGCGGCGACGGCGAGGCTGGCGACGCGCCTGAAGGACGAGGGCAGCCCGAACGCCGCCCTGGCGGTCAAGGAACACGCCACCCACGACGAGCTGCTGAAGGGCGCGCCGCCGCCAAGTTTCCCCGGCGGGATGATCAAGGCCGGCTTCCAGTGGGCGTTCAACCACCCCGCGACCCGATGCGCGAGCTGCCACCTGGAGCACACCGCCCCGATCCCGGAGGAAGGGACCCCGGAGGGCAGGGTGAAGCGGGCGGCGACTCCGGAGCTGGCGGAGCCCTTCACCTGCGGGGAATGCCACGACGGGCTGAAGAAGCGCCTGCCCGCCACGGACCTGCTGGACACGCCCGACTGGGGCCGCCACCCGGGCTTCCGGCCGCTGGTGACGGTCTCGGCCAAGGGCGAGAAGGCCGACGTGCGGCGGATCGCGGTGTCCGCCCATCCACGCGAGGACTCAGGGGTGATCTTCCCCCACCGGCTGCACCTGGACCCGCTGGGCGGGCCGGCGCGCCAGGCGATGCAGCTGGGCGCGGACCGGGGCTATGGCGGGACGCTGGTCTGCGCCTCCTGCCACCGGCCGGACAAGACCGGGACGGGCTTCAGGCCCATCGAGATGGAGCGCGACTGCTCGAGCTGCCACTCGCTGGCGTTCGCCGGGTCGGGGGCGAACCTGAAGTTCCTGCCGCACGGCCAGGTGGACAAGGTGGTGGCGGGGCTGGAGGCCTATTACGCGGGCGGCGGATCGCCCAGCGCCGGGAGCGGACGGCGCCAGCCCGGGGAGTTCGCGGGCCTCTCCACTGTCCAGGGGCCGCGGAGCTCGGCGGCGGCGGCGGCGCTTCGGACGGCGTTCGCGCCGGCCGGGATCTGCAGCGACTGCCACACCATCCAGCGGACGGGCGGCTGGCCGGGCGTGCGGGTGGAGGCGGTGAAGCTCACCGACCGGTTCCTGCCGCGCGGGGGCTTCGACCACAGCATCGGCGCCCACCGAGGCCAGGGCGCGGGCGCCTTCGCCTGCGCCGACTGCCACAAGGCCGCGACCTCGGACACGGCGCAGGACTTCCTGATCCCCGACGTGGCCAAGTGCGCAAGCTGCCACGGCAAGACCAAGGCCCAGACGCCGGCCGCGGCCAGCGCCGACTGCTCGACCTGCCATAGCTTCCACCGGCCCTCGGGCCCGGCGCTGACCGCGCAGGACAAGCTGATGGAGGCAATCCGGGGCTCGTGGGAGACGGCGCCGGCGGTGCGGCAGTAGGTTCAGGCAACCGTCGCGGAGATCGGCAAGCGTCGCCATCAGGGTCATCGCGTCCAGCGGCGATGGCTATCGATCACCACCTATTCCCAAGGCGCCGGAGTCCGCAACGTCTTGCGCAGACGCGCACTTGGCAAGAAAACAAAACATGAACGTCAAGGCGGTCTGGTGAGCTGCCGCCTTGACGTCAAAAATCCTACACCACCCCGTAGGCCAGCATGGCGTCGGCGACTTTCTTGAAGCCGGCGATGTTGGCCCCGCGGACGTAGTCGATGACCTGGGAGCCCTTGCGGCCGCCGTGCTCGACGCAGCGGTCGTGGATGCCGGCCATGATGTCCAGCAGGTGCTGCTGAAGTTCGGCTTCCTTCCAGGAGATGCGGGCCGAGTTCTGGCTCATCTCCAGGCCCGAGACCGCGACGCCGCCGGCGTTGGCGGCCTTTCCAGGGGCATAGAGGATCTGGGCTTCCTTGAAGACGTGCACACCCTCCAGGTCGGTGGGCATGTTGGCGCCTTCCGAGACCGCGATACAGCCGTTCTTCACCAGCATGCGGGCGTCGTCGCCCAGGAGTTCGTTCTGGGTGGCGCAGGGCAGCGCCACGTCGCACTTCACGCCCCAGGGGGTCTTGCCCTCATGGAACGTGGAGCCCTTGAACTCCTTGGCGTAGTCGGAGATGCGGCCGCGGGCCTTGTTCTTCAGCACCTTCACCCAGTTGATCTTGTCCTGGTCGATGCCGGCGGGGTCGTGGATGAAGCCACCGGAGTCCGACAGGGTGACCACCTTGGCGCCCAGCTGGACGCACTTCTCGGCCGCGTGGGTGGCCACGTTGCCGGAGCCGGAGATCACCACAGTCTTGCCGGCCACGTCGTCGCCGACCCGGGTCAGCATGTTGCGCAGGAAGTAGACGCAGCCGTAGCCGGTGGCCTCGGTGCGGATCAGGCTGCCGCCGTATTCCAGCCCCTTGCCGGTGAGCACGCCGGTGAACTGGTTGGTGATGCGCTTGTACTGGCCGAACATGTAGCCGATCTCGCGCGCGCCCACGCCGATGTCTCCCGCCGGCACGTCCACGTCGGCGCCGACGTGGCGGTAGAGCTCTGTCATGAACGACTGGCAGAACCGCATCACCTCGTGGTCGGACTTGCCTTTCGGGTTGAAGGTCGCCCCGCCCTTGCCGCCGCCCATGGGCAGGCCGGTGAGGCTGTTCTTGAAGGTCTGCTCGAAGGCCAGGAACTTCAGCACGCTCTCGGTGACGCTGGGATGGAAGCGGATGCCGCCCTTGTAGGGGCCGATGGCGTTATTGTTCTGCACGCGCCAGCCACGCTGGACGCGGATATTGCCCTTGTCGTCTTCCCAGCAGACCCGGAAACTGACCACCCGGTCCGGCTCGGCGATGCGGCGCAGGATCTGGTAGTTGTGGTAGTCCTCCTTGTCCTGGATGAAGTCGAAGATGTCCTCGGCGACTTCGCGCACCGCCTGGACGAACTCCGGCTGCCCCGGATTGCGCTTCTCCACCCCGGCGATGAACTGCTCGAGGTTCACGTGATCGGTAACGGCCATTTCCTGAAGCCCCCTGCGTATTTGATGGCCTTGGGTCCCCCCGACCCAGGCGTCTCGGTTATGAAGCATAGCAGTGAAAACTTTATGTGACTAAGCTCAAACCTCAGCACGGTCGGGGCCGGGCTAAGTGCCTGATCGGTTTGGTATCGAACCGTGAATCAGGCTCTACACTTTTGGGGGGAGCAGGATTCATGATCCAGATAGGTCCATCTGAATCGGTCCGGCTCCAGGGGCGCGTACGATGACCAAGGCTTCCGATCTGTTCGTCTCCTGCCTGGAGGAGGAGGGCGTGGAGTATGTCTTCGGGGTGCCGGGCGAGGAAAACCTCGACTTCCTGGACAGCCTGTCGCGGTCGACCAAGATCCAGCTGATCCTGACCCGCCACGAACAGGGCGCCGGCTTCATGGCCGCCACCTACGGACGCCACACCGGAAAGGCCGGGGTCTGCGTGGCGACGCTGGGGCCGGGCGCCACCAACTTCGTCACCGCGGCGGCCTACGCCCAGCTGGGCGGCATGCCGATGATGATGCTGACGGGGCAAAAGCCCATCAAGTCGTCCAAGCAGGGCCGCTTCCAGATCCTGGACGTGGTCGACATGATGCGGCCGATCACCAAATACACCCACCAGCTGGCCTCGGCGGACAATATCCCCAGCCGGGTGCGCGAGGCCTTCCGGCTGGCGCAGGAGGAAAAGCCGGGCGCGACGCACCTGGAGTTCCCGGAGGACGTCGCCCACGAGCAGACCGACTCCAAGCCGTTCACACGGAGCAATGCGCGCCGGCCGGTGGCCGACGAGAAATGCATCCGGGCCGCCGCCAAGCGCATCGAGGCCGCCAGGTCGCCGATCCTGGTGATCGGGGCGGGCGCCAACCGGACCATGACCAGCCGGATGCTGTCTCAGTTCATCGACAAGACGGGCATCCCGTTCGTGACCACCCAGCTGGGCAAGGGGGTGATCGACGAGACCAACCCGAAGTTCCTGGGCTGCGCGGCGCTGTCGGCGGGGGACTTCGTGCACCGGGCCATCGGGGCGGCGGACCTGATCATCAACGTCGGCCACGACGTGATCGAGAAGCCGCCCTTCTTCATGCAGCAGGGCGGCGCGGAGGTGATCCACATCAACTTCCGCTCGGCGGAGGTCGATCCGGTCTATTTCCCGCAGTACGAGGTGATCGGGGACATCGGCAACGCCATCTGGCAGATCAAGGAAGACATCCAGGCGCAGCCGGGATGGGATTTTTCGGCCATGTTCAAGGCCCGCGCCGCCGAGGTGGAGCACGCGGCCAAGCCGGCCCTGGACACGCGCTTCCCGATCTATCCTCAGCACCTGGTGGCGCAGATTCGCGAGGCGATGCCGGCCGACGGCATCATCTGCCTGGACAACGGGGTCTATAAGATCTGGTTCGCCCGCAACTATCCGGCGCGGATGCCCAACACGGTGCTGCTGGACAATGCGCTGGCCACCATGGGCGCGGGCCTGCCCTCGGCCATGGCGTCCAAGATGGTCTATCCGGGCCGCAAGGTGATGGCGATCTGCGGCGACGGCGGCTTCATGATGAACAGCCAGGAGATGGAGACCGCCGTCCGGCTGAAGCTGAACATCACCGTGCTGATCCTCAACGACAACAGCTACGGCATGATCCGCTGGAAGCAGGCCAACATGGGCTTCAAGGACTGGGGGCTGACCTACGGCAACCCGGACTTCGTGGCCTACGCCAGGGCCTACGGCGCCAACGGCTACCGGATCGACAGCGCCGCCAGCCTGCCAAAGGTGCTGCGCGAGTGCCTGGATACGCCCGGCGTGAACCTGATCGACTGCCCGGTGGACTATTCCGACAACGATTTGATCCTCAACAAGCAGATCAAGGAACTGAGCGCGGCGCTCTAGCCCGCGCCGGAAGCCCGCCCATGCACGCGTTGAAATCGTCCTATCCGCTGTATCTGGCCAATGTCGCCCAGAGTCCGAACCAGGACCTGGTGGTCACCGACAAGTTCACCGGCGAGCCGGCCACGCGGGTGGCGCAGGCCGACGCGGCGATCATCGACGCCGGGATCGCGGCGGCGGTGAAGGCGGCCGAGCCTATGGCGGCCATGGCGGCCTATGAGCGCCAGGCGGTGCTGGCCCACTGCGTGACCCGGTTCACGGAGCGGTTCGAGGAGCTGGCCTATGCGCTCTGTATCGAGGCGGGAAAGCCGATCCGCGACTCGCGCGGCGAGGTCGGCCGGCTGATCGACACCTTCCGCATCGCGGCCGAGGAATCGGTGCGGATGACCGGCGAGGTGCAGCCGCTGGACATCTCGCCCCGGGCCAAGGGCTACCAGGGCATGTGGAAGCGGGTGCCGATCGGGCCCTGCTCGTTCATCTCGCCGTTCAACTTCCCGCTGAACCTGGCGGCCCACAAGATCGCGCCCGCACTGGCGGTAGGCTGTCCATTCGTGATGAAGCCGGCGTCGCGCACGCCGCTGGGGGCGATCATCATCGGCGAGGTGCTGGCCGAAACGGACCTGCCGAAGGGGGCGTTCTCGATCCTGCCGGCGTCACGGGACGGGGCGGACCTGTTCACCACCGACGAGCGGCTGAAACTGCTCTCCTTCACCGGTTCGCCGGACGTGGGCTGGGACCTGAAGGCGCGGGCCGGAAAGAAGAAGGTGGTCCTCGAACTGGGCGGCAACGCCGCGGTGATCATCGACAAGGACATGGCTGGCGCCGACCTGGACGACGCGGTGGAGCGGGTGGTGTTCGGGGCCTTCTACCAGTCCGGACAGTCCTGCATCGGCGTGCAGCGGATCATCGTCCATGCCGATGTCTACGACGACTTCCGCGATCGCCTGGTGGCCAGGACCAGGGAGCTGATCGCTGGCGACCCGCGCGATGAGGCCACCTTCATCGGCCCGATGATCGACGTGAAGGAGGCCACCCGCCTGGACAACTGGATCCAGGAGGCCATTTCCAAGGGCGGGACCCTGCTCTGCGGCGGCAAGCGGACCGGGGCGATGCTGGAGGCGACGCTGCTGGAGACCGTCGGCCGCGACACCAAGCTCTATCGCGAGGAGGCGTTCGGCCCGGTGGCGATCATCTCGCGCTTCAGCGACTTCGAGGCCGCCCTGGACGAGGTCAACGATTCCAAGTTCGGCCTGCAGGCCGGCATCTTCACCCGGGACCTCTACAAGGTGCTCCGCGCCTGGGACCGGCTGGATGTGGGGGGTGTCGTGGCAGGCGATGTGCCCAGCTACCGGGTCGACAACATGCCCTATGGCGGGGTCAAGGATTCGGGTCTCGGACGCGAAGGCGTACGCTTCGCGATGGAGGACATGACAGAAATTCGGAATTTGGTCATCCGTCGGCGGTGATCCTGCGTATCCAATAAGATGTAGGGAGCGCTGGGAGGCGGCCTCTTGTTAACGTTAGCGCAGATCACCGACCTGCACGTGACCACGGACAGGGATCCGCCGAACCGCCGGCGCAATGAAGATCGCCTGCGCCAGGTGCTGGCCGCCATCCACGCGCTGCAGCCCAGGCCCGCCGCCATCGTGATCTCCGGCGACCTGGTCGACCGCGGCGAGCCGCAGGAGTACGCGGCCCTGCAGGCTGTCCTGCGCACGGTGGACATCCCCATCCATTACGCCATTGGCAACCACGACAACCGCGCCCACTTCCTCACCGCTTTCAAGACCATGGGCGCGCGCACCGACCCCAACGGCTTCGTCCAGTACGCCGTCGACCTGGGCGAGATGCGGCTGGTGGTCTGCGACACCCTGGAAGAGGGCCGCGACGGCGGCGGCTTCTGCGAGCGGCGCGCCGAATGGCTGGCGCAGACCCTGGACGAGGCGCCAGACAGCCCTACTGTGATCGTCATGCATCACCCACCCGTGCTCTCCGGCATTCAGTGGATGGACCCGGAACCCGACGCGCCCTGGATCGAACGCCTGGCCTGCGTGCTGCGCGGACGCGAGCAGGTGGGCGCGGTGATCTGCGGCCACGTCCATCGCGCCTTCAGCGGCCGGCTGGCGGGCCAGACCATCGCCGCCGCGCCGGCGACCTCGATCCAGCTGACCCTGAACCTGACGCCCGTGGACATGGAGACCGCCGATGGCCGCGAGATCCTGGTGGAGGAGCCCCCGGGCTACGCCCTGGTGATGGCCAACCAGGGACAGATCACCACCCACGTCTGCGTCGCCGGCGATTTCCCGCCCGCGGTGACGTACACCCAGCCGTTCCGGGCCGCCTAGGTGGCCGCGCGGGGGGGGCTTCAACACCTGGCTGGGGGAGACCGTCGGGCGGCTGCGCCAGCTTGGCGGCGGACATCTGGGCGAGGCCCTGGTGCTGCTGCTGGTGGCCGTCGCCGCCAGCGCCGCCGCGGTCGCCTTCGTGACCCTGCCGCCGATACGCTCGGTCGAGAACTCGCTCTACGACATGCGCGTCTCGATGAACGCCAGGCCCGCCCAGCCGGACTTCGTGATCATCAAGATCGACGACGCGGCCACCGCGGCCATGCGGGATAGCTCGCCCTGCCGCTGCCTGGCGCCGATCAACAAGGCCTGGCTGGGCGACCTGATCGCCGCCCTCGACGCCAAGGGCGTCAAGGCCATCGGGGTCGACTACCTGCTCGACACCTGGGCCGACGAGGCCGAGTTCAAGGACTTCAACGACCGCATCGCGCCGGTCAAGGCGCCGATCATCGTGGCCGTGGCGCCGGACCTGAAGCCCGGCGTGGACTATCCGGTCTCGCCGAAGCTGGTCTATTCGGACGCGCGGGCCCTGATCCACAAGGACGTGGACGACATCATCCGCGACTACGACCCCAAGCCCGGGCCGTTCTACGCCCTGGCCACGGCGGTGGGCATGGCGGTGGGCATGGAGCCCAAGACCAAGCCGTTCCTGATCCGCTACCGCGCCCCCGATCCGACGCTGACGGCGGAGAACACCGGGGCGATCAGCCCCTCCTATTCGGCGGCCTTCGTGCCCTTCATCCCGGAACAGGCGCTGAAGGGGAAGATCGCGCTGATCGGCCTGGTCACCCGTTCCGCGGGGCCGGATTCGACCACGCCCAAGGAGGACATGCACGCCACGCCGCTGCGCTACCTGCCCGGCCACGACCATGGCACGCCAGGGGTTGAGGTGCATGCGCACGCCCTGTCGCAGATGCTGGCGGGCGACAAGGTCAGCAAGCCCGCACCGTTCTGGGCCGGCGTCATCCTGCTGGCGGCGGCCCTGGGCGGCGCGGCGCTGGGACGCGGCAGCGACCGCTGGTGGGTGGCGCTGGGCATCATCCTGCTGCTGCTGGCGCTGTGCGTGATCGGGGCGGTGTTCCTGTTCGTCTGGCTGGGGGTGGTCACGCCGGTGGCGGCGCCGACCACGGCCTTCGCCTTCTCGTTCTTCCTGATGAGCCGGCTGATGGCTGTGGAACTGCAGAACCAGCGGGCGTTCTATTCCTCGACCCTGGAGCGCTACCTGGCGCCGCAGGTCATCGACCGGATGGTCGAGGGCGGCGAGGCGGTGAAGATCGGCGCCGAGGAGCGCGAGATCACCGTGATGATCACCGACCTGGAGAACTTCTCGAACCTGGTGGCGAGCCTCGACCTGGAGACCTTCGAGGGCGTCATCAACGAATACTTCGACGGCATCATCGACCTGCTCTGGAAGCACGAGGCGATGATCGACAAGATGACCGGCGACGGCATCATCGCCATCTTCGGCGCGCCGGTGCCCTCCACCGACCACGCCGACCGGGCGGTGGCCTGCGCCCGGGAGATCGACGTGTTCGCCCAGGCGACACGGGAGAAGATGGTGGCCAAGGGGATCAAGTTCGGCCGCACCCGGGTGGGGCTGGATTCCGGCATCGGCCTGGTGGGCAACTTCGGCGGCGAGCGCCGGTTCAACTACACGGCCTATGGCGAGGTGGTGGTGATCGCCGCGCGCCTGGAGGCGGCCAACAAGCTCTATGACACCCGCATCCTGATGAGCGCCCGCACGCAGGCCCTGGCCAAGAACCCCGGCGCTGTGAAGGCGGTGGGCGAAATCGAGCTGAAGGGCGTGCCGCTGCCGATCGCGGCCTATACGCCCACCGACCTGGGATAATTCACCGACCGACTGATCGGTCGTACAGGCGGAATCGCGTATGATCCGCCGATGCTGACATCGTCAGGGCCCTTGCCGCGCTGGGTGGTCGCCTCCGGGCTCGGCCTCACCCTGATGCTGGGACTGGGCACCTCCAGCTACCTCCTGACGGTTCTGGCCGGACCGATCAAGGCCGAGACCGGCTGGGGCCTGGAGTGGATCATCGCCGGCTTGACCGTGGCGACCATCGGGCGCGGTATCGCCTCGCCGGCCATCGGGCGCTGGGTGAAGCGGAGCGGCGGCCAGACGGCGCTGATGATCTCGTCGGGGTTCTTCGCCGCTGGCCTCTCCACCATGGCCATGTCGCATCACTTCGCGGTCTACCTGGCGGGATGGGTGCTGATGGGCTGCGGCATGGCCTGCGGCCTCTACGAGCCGGTGTTCGGGACGCTTGGGCGGCTCTACGGGCTGGAGGCGCGGCGTCTGATCGTCGCCACGACCCTGTGGGGCGGCTTCGCCAGCACGGTGTTCTGGCCGCTCAGCGGGCTGCTGACCCACCAGGTGGGCTGGCGCTGGACCTGCGTGGTCTATGCGGCGCTGCACCTGGTGATCGCCCTGCCGATCTACCGTTGGGTGCTGCCCGGGCGTCAGCACCTGCTGCCCGCGCCGGAGGATAAACCGCCGCCGCCGGCGGACGCGCAGTCGGCGCGGCGGGACCGGATCACGGTCTTCGGCTTCGGGCTCGCGCTGATCGGCGAGGTGTTCGTCACCGGCTCCATGCTGACCCACCTGGTCGCCCTGCTGGGTGCGCGGGGGGTCTCGACGGCGGCGGCCATCGCGCTGGGAGCGTTCGTGGGTCCGGCCCAGGTGGCGGCCCGGCTGGGGGAGATGGTGCTGGGGTCCCGCCACCATCCGGGCCTGAGCCTGCTGGCCGCCACCCTGCTGATCGCGACGGGCGTGGTGTGCATCGCCTTCCTGCCGCCGGCTGGCCTGCCGGTGGCCTTCGTGTTCTTCGGGATGGGCTCGGGCCTGATCGCCACCTCCCGCGGCACCCTGGGGCTCCATCTGTTCGGACCCATCGAGGCCCCGGTGGTGCTGGGCAAGCTGGGACGTCCCGTGGCGTTCATGTCGGCGGTCATGCCCTGGTTGACCGCGGTGGCGATCACCCACCTGGGCGGCAAGACGACGTTGTCCCTGATGTCGGTGGCGGCCTGGCCGATGGTGATCGGGGCGGTGATCCTGTGGGTCAGCGCCGGGCGGACGAAGGCGTCGCCTGAGCGTTAGCGCCTGCCCATCAGGGGGTTCTGGACGACGGCGGCCATGCCGGGTGGCGGGCCACGCCAGGCGCTCATGTCGGGGGTGTCGGTGACGCGGTAGGGGCGGCCGTAAGCGTCGGTGAAGAAGCGCTCCATCTCCGGCCGGGTGAAGGGGCGCGAGCCCAGGCGGCCGAAGACCGCCATCTGGTGGCCGGTCTCGTCGACGGCGCGGTCGCGGTCGAGGCCCTTGGACATGGCCAGCGCAGGCGAGGGCGTACGGGCCCAGGCGATCAGCTCCGGCTTCGGCGGCGGCGAGAAGCCGTAGAAGTTGGGCTGGGTGGCCGGGCTGGTGAGCTGGACCACCTTCATGCCGTTCTTCCCATCGGCGACATAGGCGAACAGGGAGGCGTTGGTGGAGCCCACCACCACATCCTCGGCGTCGTTGAGCGCGCCGCCGAAATCGGCCTTCTGGTAGACCGCCGGCCGCTCGGGCCGCTTCACGTCGATGATCACCAGGCCATCCTTCTTGGCCGCCACATAGGCATAGGTGCGGGCCACGTAGACGCGGCGCGCGTCGGCCAGCGGCACGGTCGCGCCGGGCACCAGTCGGGGCGCGTCGAGGCGGGTGACGTCGACGACCTCCAGACCGCGGGCGGTGGTCACGAACAGGTAGCGGAACTGCAGGGCCGAGGCGCGGACGTCCGGCAGCGCCAGCGTCGCGGCGTGGCGCGGGTTCCTCGGGTCGTCCAGGTCCACCACCACCAGGCCGGCGTCGGCGGCTACGTAGGCGTAGTGGCCGCCCAGCGTCACATGGCGGGCGCCCTTCAGCACGCCGCCCGGGTTCCAGGTGACCGCGCGGCGCAGCTTGTTGTTGAGCGGGCTGCCGTCGGAGAGCGCATCGACATTGACCAGGATCAGTCCCTCCTCCGCGTCGGTGACGACGGCGTAGGAATAGAGCGGGTGGAAGGCCTGCTCCTGGTTGGCCTCGCGGAGCGACGCGGTGTTGCGCCCGGGCGCGATGGACTGGTTGGTGGGCAGCGCCATGCAGGTGGCGTTCTTCGAGACCACCTGGGTGTCGTGGCCGAGCGGCGAGAACGGCCCGGTGATGATGCGTTCAGAGAGACCCTTGTTGGCGATCGAGGCCACGTCATAGACGCGGAAGCCGCCCTTCCCCTCCGCCACATACATGTACTCGCCGCGTAGCTGCAGGCAGCGGGTGGCCCCGCCGGTGCGCTGGACCACATTGGCGATCTCCTCGACGCTGTCGCTCTCGCCGCCCTTCAGGCCCTTCACGAAGGGCTTGCCGCGCCGCCAGGACTTCAGTTCGCGGCGGTTCTTCTCCACGTGCAGCTTGTAGAAGTCAGGATAGGCGTAACGCTGCAGGTAGGAGCCGAACACGGCCTGCGGCTCATCCCATTCGGTGACGCGCACCGCCTCCAGCCCGTCGCCCAGGCCGACCCAGGCGTGCATGCCCATGAAGTTGACGAAGTTGGTCCCCAGCAGCAGCAGCTGGGACATGATGGCGTTGTTGTCGTTCTCCGCCGAGACGTGGCAGTCGGTGCAGGTCTTGGTCTCGGTGCGGCGCACGGTGTGCGGGAAGTGCGGGGCGAAGGCCTGGCTGGAGAAGCCCGCCGCCGAGATCGGCGGCTGCTGCACATAGATCCGCTCGCGGTTGAGGTTGGTGGACGACAGCACCAGGGCCGAGGAGGAGCGCACCGGGGCGATGGTGGAGCCCTTAGTGGTCTGGTGGCGGCCCAACTGGAACATGTCGTCGCGGGCGACCTGCGGATTGTAGGTGGCGTAGTTGCGGGTGGTCTCGCCCTCGTACTTGTGGGTCTTGGTCTTCCAGTTGGCCTCGATGGGCAGGTGGCAGCCGGCGCAGGCGGTGGTCCAGGAGGTGTGGCAGGCGAAGCATTCCATCTCCTCGTCCTTGTGGGCGAGGTCGGCCGCCGGCACGCCAGGACCCCAGGCGAACGGGGCGCCGTCCTTGGAGACCTTGGACATTAGCTTGGCGCGGGCGGCCTTGGGATTGAAGGTCGGACTGGTGCGGTCGACGGAGTCCCTCACCAGGTCCACCCGCCACTCCAGCTTCGGATCGACGATGGAGCGCTGGATCAGCGCGCGGCGGCCGCCCTCTTCCACCCATTCAAACCGGCGCTGACCGTCAGGATTGCGAAGCAGGGTGAGATCCATGCCCTCCGGGCTCGCCGCCGGGCCCGACGTCCGCAGGGTCGGATAGGCGCGGGCCGTGCCGTGGCAGTCCTTGCAGCGGATCTCCACGGCGTTGGCGACTTCGCCCATGATCAGGCCGGAGCCGTGGCTGTCCTGGGCGAAGTGGCAGTCGGCGCACTGCATCCCCTTCTCGGCGTGGATGTCCATCATGTGGACCGCCTTGCCCTTCTGTTCGCC
>CANJKG010000018.1 GCA_947474775.1 Caulobacteraceae bacterium
GGACCCGCACGCCGAAGCGGCGGGGCATCGGCAGGGTGCCGGAGGGGACCGGCTGGTTGCGGTTGTTCACGTCGAAAGCGGGCGAGGCGCTCCGATAGGCACGGTTGTCGAACACGTTCTCGACGAACGCTTCGAACTTCGTCTCGTTGTAAGTCGCCCCAACGCGCAGGTTCACGCGCTTGGTGGGGGGCGTCCAGTAGACGTTGGCCGGCTCGGCGAACAGTTTGCTCTTGTAGATCGCGTCCGCATGGATAAAGCCCTCCACGCTTTCGGTGATTGGACGCGTATAGTCGAAGGCGATGTTGGCGCTGTACTTCGAGCCATAGGCAAGCTGGTTTCCTTCGAAGACATCGAGCGGGGCCTTACCAGCCTCGAAGCCCAGGTAACCGGCGCTGTTGGTATTGGCGTAGCGGAGGATCTTCGTGTCGTTGATCGAACCGCCGCCGCTGATGCTCAGTTCGTCCGTGGCGCGGTAGAAGAAGTTGGCTTCGACGCCCTTCAGGTTGGTGGCGCCCTGGTTACTGAACGTGTTGGTGGCCAGCGTGCCGGGGATGCCGGTGAGGGGCGGGTCGGTGATGCGCAGTCCCTGCACGATCGTCTGGTCGCGCCACTCGGAGTAATAGGCGCTGAGGTCGAGCTGCAGCCGGTCGAACAAGGTGCCCTTGTAGCCGATTTCATAGCTCGTGATGCGCTCGGATGCGATCTTCAGGCCGCCCCCGAAGATGCTTGCGAGGTAGGCCTGGAGCTGCGGCGTGAAGTTCACGTTCGCGGTGTTGAAGATGCCTGGATTCTTGCCCTGCGCGTAGGTGGCGAAGACCTGGTGGCCCGGGGCGAACTTGTACTGCACGATCACCCGCGGCAGGAACTCCTTGACCTTGTCCACAAGGCCGGGGATCGGCACATTCTTGACTTGGCCGTTCACGAGCGCGCGATTCTGGCCCACCGTCGAGGGGAGCTGATAGCGGGCTTCCAGGTTGACGATGAGCTGCTCGGTCACGTCGTAGGTGGCGGCGGCGAAGACGGCTTTGGTCTTGTTTACATTGGACCCGGTGGGGTTCTCATCGAACGCCCAGACAAAGAGCGGAGCCGAAACGCTCCCTGCGCCTCTCCCGCCTCTATACAAATAGGAATAGTTGACGCCAAGCAGGCCGCGCAGGCGATTGGAGGGATCGCTGGAGATGCGGAACTCCTGGTTGAAGGCCCTGCTCAAGTCGCGGGTGTCGGCGACCGCCCGTTGGTTGATCGGGGTTCCAGGGGGGGAACTCTGGAAGAAGTTCTGGGAGACGAAGTCATTGGCCCCCGTAAGCGAAGTGAGGGTCCATCCGTTGTCCATCTCGTAGGCGATGGTCAGGGTGCCGACCCTGACCCGTGAGCGCGAACCCGGATGGTCCAGGCCGAGGCCCGGGGTGGCGAGTTTCGAGGGTTGGTCTCTTATGCCGTTGAGGAACGCGGGCGGCAGGGGGTCGGCGTTGGGCTGGTTCGGAGGCCGCACCGGCAATTCGCCGCAAAAGGCAAGGCCCGTCGTGACGATGGTGCCGGTTGCGGGGGGGCGTAGGTTGGAGAGACTGCAATTGAGGTCCGCGCTGCTGAAATTGTAACGAGACGCATAGCCGTCGTCAGTGGTGGTGCGGGCGACGAACGCGCGGACCGACAGGTTGTCGGTTGGGGTGAACTTGATTTCGCCCAGGAGATTCTTCCCGGACTGGGCGCCATATTTGTACCCGGGGAAGTTGGGCGTTCCGTAATAACCGTCATTGGCGTAGCTGCGGGCCGTAAAACGGGCCGCCAGCACGCCGGGAATGATCGCGCCCTCGACCGTTCCCTTGAGGTCCCACGAGTCGAAGGAACCATAGAGGGCGTCCAGGGTGACCTTGAAGTCGTCCGTCGGAGCCTTGGTGATGATGTTGATGGCGCCGCCGAAGGTCGAGCGGCCGAAGTAGGCGCTCTGCGGGCCCTTGATGATTTCGACCTGGGCCACGTCGGAGATGCCATCGACGAGGCCCGAGGCGGCGATCGGCACGCCGTTGATGAAGACCGTGCTGGTGTAGTTGGTGGTGCTGCCCGGCACCATGCCGCGGATGATGATGGTCTGGAAACTGCGGTTCGTGTTGGTGGCGGAGAAGCTGACGATGTTCAGCGACGGCGTGAAGTCCGCCACGTCGGCCAGGCTCGTGATGTTCTTTTTCTCAATCGTGGCCGAGGACATGGCGGTGATGGCCAGCGGGACCTCGAGCAAGGTCTCCGACTGTTTGCGGGCGGTGACGATGACTTCGTCCATCATGGTGGCGCCCGAGTCGACCCCTCGGCCGGCGTTGTCCCTCGCCGACGTCTGGGCCGCCGTCTGGGCGAGGGCCGATTCAGGCGCGGCGGCGATCAACGCGGCAGCGACAGCCAGGATCGTCGGCGTGGCCGAACGGAACAGCTCCGAACGCTTGGAATGCGAGTTCATAATGACAGCCCCTCTGTCGTCGTGGGAATGCGTTGGTGGCGCCCCCCGGCGACCACAGCAGCATCATCGCGACTAACCCGCCTGATTGGTCCACGAATAGCGCGCGGCACCGCAGAGTGGTTACGGCGGGATTTATCCCAGGCGGCGGCGGCGAACCGGATGGCGCCAGCTGACTATCAGACGTCCTGATCGACGCCCTAGTAGGCGCCCCCGGCGAAGCCCTTCGGAACGCCGGCCTCCGCGGTGAAGCCATAGAGCTCGGTGTCGGGCAGGGCGGCCTGAACCAGCTCGCGCACCTGCAGCAGGCGGTCCAGGTCGATACCGGTCTCGAAGCCCATGGACTGGAGCATGAAAACCAGGTCCTCGGTGACGATGTTGCCCGAGGCGCCCGGCGCGAAGGGACAGCCGCCGATCCCGCCCAGGGAGCTGTCCAGGGTGGTGATTCCTTCCTCCAGCGCCGCCAGGGCGTTGGCGAGTCCGAGGCCTCGGGTGTTGTGCAGGTGCACGCCGCTGCAAGCCTCCTCGCCCACCACGCCGCGCACCGCGCGGATCAGGCGCTTCACCTGGGCGGGATTGGCGTAGCCGGTGGTGTCCGAAAGGCCGACCTCGTCGCAGCCGGCCTCCATCAGCTGCTCGGCCAATCCCAGCAGCACGGCCTCGGGCACCATCCCCTCCAGGGTGCAGCCGAAGGCGGTGGACAGCCCGCCCTCGAACTTCGGCCGCTGGTCCTCAGGCTGCGCGGCGATCAGCTCGGCGATCCGCCGCGTCTCCTCGATCATCTGGACGTGGGTGCGGCGCACATTCGCCAGGCTGTGGGTCTCGCTGATCGAGATGGGGATGGTGATCTTGTGCGCGCCGGCGGCGATGGCGGCCTCGGCGCCCTTCAGGTTGGGGACCAGCACGGCGACCGTCAGTCCGGGCAGGGTGCGGGCGTAGGCCACCAGTTCGGCGGTGTCGGCCAGCTGCGGCAACAGCTTCGCCGGGACGAAGGATCCGACCTCGATCTCGCGGATGCCGGCCGCCGCCTCCGCCGCGATCCAGGCCTTCTTCGCCGCCGTGGGCATGATCGGCTCGATGCTCTGCAGGCCGTCGCGCGGGCCGACCTCGCTGATCTCGATGAAGCTCATGCGGCCGCCTCCGCCTCTAGCACCACGCCGGAGTCCAGCAGGGCGTCGATGGCGGCCGGGTCATAACCCGCCTCGGCTAGGATATCGCGGGTGTCGCCGCCCGCGCGGGGCAGGTCGTGGCGCACGCCGAATCGCCGGCCGGCCATCTCGATGGGCAGGGCCGGCAGGTCCACCGTCTTGCCGCTGTCGGGCAGGGTGAGCGGCAGCAGTCCGCCGGATGCTTTCAGGTGCGGATCCTCGAGCAGGTCCTCCGGCCGCGAAATCGGCGCGAAGGGCAGGCCCAGGGTCTCCAGCTTGGCGAGCAGCTCGTCCTTGTCCATGGCGGCGAACAGGGCCTGGACGCGGGGAATCACCCGGTCGCGGGCGGCCACCCGGCCGTTGTTCTTCGCCAGCACCGGATCGGCGGCGAAGTCGTCCAGGCCGAAGGCTTCGCAGAAGACCTTCCACTGGGTGTCGGACACCACGCCTACGAAGACCCGCTCGCCGCTCCTGGTCTCGAACTGGTCGTAGACCGCCCAGGCGGAGATGCGCACCGGCATCGGCGCCGCGGCCTGACCGGTCACGGCGAACTGGGCCATGTGCTGGCCCACCAGGAACACGCAATTCTCGAACAGGGCGCTCTGGACGAGCTGGCCGCGGCCGGTGGCGTGGCGCTGCTGCAGGGCCGCGAGCACGCCCACGACGCCGAACAGCCCGCCCATCACGTCGATCACCGAGGCGCCGGCGCGCAGGGGACGGTCGGGCGGGCCGGTCATATAGGCCAGGCCGCCCATCATCTGGGCGATCTCGTCCAGCGCCGTGCGGTGGTCATAGGGACCGGGCAGGAATCCTTTGTCCGAACAGTAGATCAGCCCGGGGTTGTCCTTCGACAGGGCCTCGTAGCCGAAGCCCAGGGCCTCCATGGCGCCCGGGCGGAAGTTCTCGATGACCACATCGGCGCCGGCGATCAGCCTGTGGGCGATGGCCTTGCCCTGCGGGTCCTTCATGTCCAGGGCCAGGCTGCGCTTGTTGCGCGAATACATGGCGAAATAGCCCGAGCCGGAGCCCACAAGGCGCCGCGTGTTGTCGCCTTCCTTGGGCTCGATCTTGATCACCTCGGCGCCAAGGTCCGCCAGCACCATGCCGGTGGTGGGGCCCATGACCATGTGGGTGAATTCGACCACCTTGATCCCGGCGAGGGGCAGGCCGATCGGGGCAGGGGAGGCGTCCGTCATAGGGGCAGGGCTCTCTCGAGTTTGGCGGCGTCGGCGCCGGAAAGGTCGAGGCGTCGCCAGGGACGGGCCTGGCGGTAGCCGGTCTCGAAGACGTCGATCTGCGCCTGGCGCTTCAAGGTCACCCCGATCATGTCGAGGCCCTCCAGCAGCATCTCGCGGTCACCGTCGGCGATCCCGAAGGAAATGGCGGCGGCGCCGGGCGCGGTGATGGTCTGGGCCTCCAGGTCGATCGACAGCCGAACGCCCGGAGCGGCCTCCACCAGGGCGGCGAGCGCCTGCACCTGATCCTCGGGCAGCGCCACCGGCAGGATGCCGTTGCGGACGCAGTTGCCCTGGAAGATCGCCCCGAACGACGGCGCGATGACGCACCGCACGCCGTATTCGTGCAGCGCCCAGACCGCGTGCTCGCGCGAGGAGCCGCAGCCGAAGTTGGAGCCCGCCACCAGGATCGACGCCCCGCGATAGGACGGCCGGTTGAGGACGAAGCCCGGGTCCTCCTGGCGCGTGGCCACATCGGCGTAGCGCCAGTTGGCGAACAGGCCGCCCGACAGGCCGGTCTTGGACACCTGCTTCATCTCGCGCGACGGGATGATGGCGTCGGTGTCGACATTGGCGCGCATCAGCGGCGCGGCCACGCCGTCAAGGCGGGTGAACTTCTCCATGTCAGGCGCCCAACGCGCGGACGTCGGCGAGGCGCCCGGCGACGGCCGAGGCGGCCACCGTGGCCGGGCTGGCCAGGTGGGAGCGCACGCCTGGGCCCTGGCGGTTCTCGAAGTTGCGGTTGGTGGAGGTCACCACCCGTTCCTTCTCGGCGAAATGCTCGCCGCCGGAGAAGAAGCACATGGAGCAACCCGACTTGCGCCATTCGAAGCCGGCGTCGAGGAACACCTTGTCCAGCCCCTCGGCCTCGGCGGCCGCCCGCACCCGCATGGAGCCGGGCACGACGATGGCGCGCACGCCGGGCGCCACGCGCCGTCCCCGCAGCACCGCGGCGGCGTCGCGCAGGTCGGACAGGCGGCCGTTGGTGCAGCTGCCGATGAAGGCCGACTGGATGGGCAGGCCGATCAGCGGGACGCCGGGCTCCAGGTCCATATAGGTCAGGGCCGCCTCGGCGCCGGCGCGCTGCCTGGGATCGGCGAAGGCGGCGGGATCGGGGACGGCGCCGGTGATCGCCACGGCGTGCTGCGGGCTGGTTCCCCAGGTGATCGTCGGCGCGATCTGGGCGGCGTCGATGGCGATCTCCTTGTCATAGACTGCGTCCGGGTCGCTGCGCAGGGCCAGCCAGTCGGCCGCGGCCTGGTCCCAGAGGGCGCCCTCGGGAGCGAGCGGACGGCCGCGCACATAGGCCAGGGTCTTCTCGTCGGGCGGGCAGATACCGGTCCAGGCGGCGAACTCCACCGCCATGTTGCAAAGGGTCAGGCGCCCCTCGATGGACAGGGCCTGGACCGCGGAGCCAGCGAACTCCACCGCGTAGCCCGCGCCGCCCGAGGCGGTGTGCTCGCCGATCAGGTGCAGGATCATGTCCTTGGCGGTGACGCCGGCGCCCAGCACGCCGTCGAAGGTGACGCGCATCATCCGTGGCCGGCGGATCGCCAGGGTCTGGGTGGCCAGGGCGTGCTCGCCGTCGGTCGAGCCGATGCCCCACGCCAGGGCGCCGACCCCGCCCTGGGTGCAGGTGTGGCTGTCGGGGCAGACGATGGTCAGGCCGGGCTGGGCCAGGCCCAGTTCCGGCGAAACCACATGGACGATGCCCTGGCTCGGATCGTCGATGTCCAGCACGCGGATGTTGGCCTGGGCCGCCGCTTCGCGGGTCTGCTGGATGAAGGCCTTGCCGCCAGGCATGGCGGTGTCGTCGCTGCGGTTCACGAAGGTGTCGACGATATGGTCCATGCAGACCAGCGCCTGGCCCGGGCTGCGCACCGGTCGCCCGGTCTCCGCCAGGCTCTTGAGGGCGATGGATCCCGTGCGCTCGTGCAGCAGCACGCGGTCGACGTAGATGAGGCTCGCGCCGTCCGCCAGATCGGCGACCAGATGCTGGCTCCATATCTTCTCGACGATGGTCTTGCCCATAGGGGCTTCTCGCCTCGCTCTACCTTCCGTGGATGGGGTTGGCCGGGATGTACCGATGCGAAGCTCGCGCCGTCGTATCTTCGTCCGACCGTAACCGCCTAGTAGGTTTTGCCGCTCTCGGGCGTTTCTCGTTCGCGCCAGTCAGCATAGGTGGTCGCATCGATACTCCTCAAGCCGGAGCCAGGCGTTGCAGTTGTCCGACCAGACCCCGCGTCAATACTACGAAGAGATCAAGGCGCGGCCGACCCGCGCCAAGTTCGGCTTCGGGGCGAAGGCGGCCATCGTCAACATCGACCTGCAGTGCGCCTATACGGCGGTGGACGAGTTCGCCACGGCCTATGAGACCGACCCCAACCAACTGGGCTACATCAACGAGATTTCCGATCTGGCGCGGGCCCGCGGCATGCCGGTGGTCTGGACCTACGTGGCCTTCATGGAGAGCGCCGCCGACGCCGGGGTCTGGGGCACGCGCACCGACACCCCTGACAGCCTGCAGAACATCAAGGTGGGCAGCCGGCGCGCGGAATTCGATCCCCGCCTGCGCATCGACAAGGCGGTCGACGCCATCTTCAACAAGCGCATGGCCTCGGCCTTCCATGAGACCCCGCTGCAGTCCTTGCTGGTCTGGCACAAGGTGGACACGGTGATCGTCACCGGAGGATCGACCTCGGGCTGCGTGCGGGCCACCGCTGTCGACAGCCTGATGCGCGGCTACCGCACCATCGTCCCGGAGGAATGCGTGGCCGACAAGCACGAGATCCCGCACTTCGCCAACCTGGCCGACCTGCTGCTCAAATACGCCGACGTCGAGCCGGTGTCCGTGGTGCGCGATTACCTCACCCGGTGGAAGCCGGCATGAGGTCCGATCCCAACCTCTACGACTATTGGCCCTATGTGGACCGGCCCCCGATCGTCTGGCCGGGCGGCAAGAAGCTGGCCTTCTGGATCGCGCCGAACATCGAGTCGTATGAGTTCGATCCGCCCACGAACCTCTCGCGCCCGGGGTGGCCCAGGCCGTCGCCGGACGTGGTCTCCTACTCGCAGCGCGACTGGGGCAACCGCGTCGGCCATTGGCGGCTGATGGAGCTGATGGACAAGTACGGCATGCGCGGCTCGGTCTCACTGTCGACGGCGCTGATCGACCACCATCCGGAGGTCATCGAGGCGTGCGTGGCGCGCAACTGGGAATTCTTCTCCCATGGACTCTACAACACGCGCTTCTCCTACAACATGGACGAGGCCCAGGAGCGGGCCATCATTGAGGACTCGATCCGCTCGATTCAGGCGGCCACCGGCCAGCGTATCCGTGGATATCTCGCCCCCGCGCTCACCCATACCGAGCTGACCATGGACCTCCTGGCGGAATATGACTTCTGGTACACCTGCGACCTGTTCCAGGACGACCAGCCACAGCCGGTGAAGACCAGGACCGGCAAGCTGATCTCCATGCCCTATTCGCTCGAGGTCAACGATGTGATCACCTTCGGCTCGCTGGGGATGACGCCGCAGCGCTACGCCGACGTGCTCAAGCGGCACTTCGATCAGCTGCTGGAGGAAAGCCAGCGCAGCGGCGCGGTGATGTGCATCCCGCTGCACGCCTATCTCGTCGGCCAGCCGCACCGGCTGGGCCCGTTCGCCGAAGCGCTCCGATATATCTCCGAGAACAGCGACGATGTCTGGATGACCACCGCCGTGGAGATCGCCGGGGTCTATCGCGAGCGCTATTTCGACCAGACCCTGAAGGACATTTCCGCTCGCGGCCTCGCCACCGGCGGCACGGGATTCGCCCCTATCGAGGCCGCCAGTGCCGGTTCCTGACGCCTACCTGGCCTATCCGCACCGCGCCTACGGGAGCGACCAGAAGCGCTATCCCTGGCGCCCGTCGGTGGACCGAGTCCCCATCGCCTGGCCGGGTAAGGCCGCGGTGGCGTGCATGATCGTCGTCCCGCTCGAGTTCCACATGCTCAACCCCAGGGGCGCGCCGTTCAAGCATCCCGGCGCCATGGTCACGCCCTATCCGGACCTGCGGCACTTCACGACCCGTGACTACGGTAACCGTGTCGGGGTCTTCCGTATCCTGCGCGAACTGAAGACGGCCGGCCTCAAGGCGACCTTCCCCGTCAACGCCGCCCTGCTGCCGCGCATCCGGCCGGCGATCGAGGCGGTGGTCGCCGACGGCCACGAGATCGCGGCCTATGGCCTGGACACAGACCATATCCATTGGGCCGGGCTGGAGCCGGGCGTCGAGCGGAGCTGGGTGCAGGCCACGCGCACGGCCTTCGACCGGGCCGGCCTGCGCCCGCGGACCTGGATGAGCCCTGCGAGACATCAGTCCTTCGAGACCCTGGACCTGATCGCCGAGGCCGGCTTCGACACCTGCCTGGACTGGGAGCCGGACAGCGTGCCGACGCCGATGAAGACCACCGGCCGGGACGTGATCGCAGCCCCGCTGTCCACCGAGCTCGACGACCGTCTGTTGCTCTGCGACCGCGGACAGTCCGAGGCCGAATGGGCCGACCAGATCCTCGAGGCGGTGCGGTTCACGAGCGGGGAGGCGCCCCGCCTCGGCGGCCAGGTCGTGGGTTTCACCCTGACCCCATACGTCTCGGGCCAGCCGTTCAGGACCTGGGCGTTGCGCAAGGTCATGGCGCAGCTTGCGGGTGATGCGGCGGTCTGGTCGGCCACCGCGAGCGAGATCGCGGAGGCCTGGCTTTCGGCCTCCACCCGCGCCCAGGGAGAGCCGCGGCGTAATCGCGCCGGCTAGATCCTGATCGGTTCAGATGGAACCATCTGAACCGTGAATCAGGCTCTACGCCTTTGATTGTCGAGCACGATTCAACGATCAGACGATGCCGACTGATCGCATCGTGCTCTAGGCGGAAGGCCGATCAGGCGGAGAGACGGGCGTCCTCGGTGTCCTGCTGGTCGAGGTCGTGGCCGATGGCGCGGGCGGCGTCCACCACGTCCTGCGCGCAGAGTTCGACGGCCTTGTCCATCCGGGTGGCGGAGGCCAGGAAGATCAGGGCGAGGGTCCCGCACAGCTGTCCGTTATGGAAGATCGGGGCGGCGATGGCCGAGTTCTTCCCCTCAGGCACGGTGAAGCGGTTGCGCCCCTGGGTCGCGAAGCCCTTGGCGCGGATGTCGTTCAGCGCGGCCTCCGAGGTCATGTTGAGCGCGTCGTAATCCGGATGCTCGGCCGACAGGATTTCGTTGCGGCTGAGGTGGCGGTCCTGGTCGGTGGAGAACGCCAGATAGACCAGCCCGGCGGCCGACTGCAGCAGGGGGTAGACGAAGCCCGGATAATAGGTCGACAGGGTGTAGGGCGAGATCGAGTGCGTGCAATCGCGGATGATCATGTTCATGCCGAAACGCGTGGAGACGGCCACCGGCCAGCCGTGCTTGTTGGTCAGCTCGACGATATGGCGCCGGGCGACTGCGCCCAGGTGGCTGTGGTCGCTGTATCCGCTGGCCAGGGACTGGACGAGGATCGTCGGGCGGTAGTTGTGCTTTCGGTCGAGCTCGCGCTCGACCATGCCCTCATGGACCAGGGTCTCCACGAGGCGGGCCGTCGTCGCATAGGGGAGCTTCACCGCTCTGGCGATCTCGATGATCGACAGGGAGCCCGCGGCGTTGATCACCTGCAGCACGGCCAGGCTGCGGCTGACCGAGCGAATGGGAACTCCCCTCTCCATGCGGCTACCCCTTTGGTCAAAACGACGACCGTGTGAAGGATTAGGTCTTCCTCCAGCCGGTCTGTGTCAATGCGTCCATGTCCGCCCTGGCCTGACTTGCCGTCGGATGCCGGACATTTGGGCGGAAGGCCGGCTCCAAGAATAGGCGAAGATCGACAACCCTGCTTTTATCCGCACAGTAATCAAAACGGCAAATCGGTCACCCAAAATTCCGAAGGGGTGTCCGAGTGCCGCGACATCGAACGGGTAGGCGCCCGCCTCCCTCAGGGAGCGCGTCTGATGACGACCACCGCAAACGAATTCCGATCGGGATGGCCGACGATCCTGGCCTGCGGGGTAGGCGCCTGCGCCGGCCTCACCGGCCTGGCGTTCTATACGTTCGGCCTGTTCGTGAAGCCGCTCTCCGCGGCGTTCGGGTGGACCCGCGGCGAGATCACGCTCGGCATGAGCTTCATCACGCTCGGCACCATCGTTTGCGGGCCTCTGGTGGGGTGGGCGATCGACAGATGGGGCGTCAGGCGAGTCGCGGGCCCGTCGCTGCTCGGGGCGGCGCTGGCGTTCGTGGTGATGTCACGTGTCGGTCCCGGGATCTGGACCTTCTACGCCGGCTGCCTGTGCATCGCCGTGCTGGGATGCGGGACCGCGCCGGTCAGCTGGACCCGGGCGGTCAGCCAGCGGTTCACCAAGGCCCGTGGACTGGCGCTCGGCCTCACCCTGCTGGGCAGCGCCACCGCCGGCGTGGTCGGCGTGCCGGCCGTGCAGTGGCTGATCACCAACCACGGGTGGAGCGCGGGCTACCTGGGCATCGCCGGGTTCTCCGCCCTGGTGGCCTTCCCGGTCGTCGTCCTGCTCCTGGGCCGGCGGCCGAAGCATGTGGACGCCGCCATGCCGCTCGCCACCTCTGGCATGACCCTGAGCGAGGCCCTGCGGACGGGCGCCTTCTGGACGATCGCCATCGGCGTGCTGCTGCTGATCACCGCGCAGAGTGGGACCATCATCCACCTTGTCCCGCTGCTCACCGACCGCGGCCTGCCCGCCGTGGAGGCGGCCGGGATCGCCGGCCTGATGGGCCTGGCCGTGTTCGTCAGCCGCGTCGGGGTGGGCGCCCTGCTTGACCGCTTTCCGCCGCCGCTGGTGGCGGGGCTGACCCTGGTGGCGCCGGTGGCCGCAGCGGCGATCCTGGCGGTGTGCGGAACCGATCGCGCCGCGCTGGTGGTGGCGGTCCTGCTCCTCGGCCTGGCGGCCGGCGCCGAGATCGACTTCCTCTCCTATTTCGCCGCGCGGCACTTCGGATTGCAGGCGTACGGGAAGATCTACGGCTGCCTGTTCGCCATGTTCAGCCTCGGCAATGGGTTGGGCGCGCCGATCATGGGCGCGATCTTCGATCGAACCGGCGCCTACCAGCCGGCGCTGTGGGGGGCCGCGGCCCTGTTCGCCGGCGGCGCCGCGCTGTTCGCGTCCCTGGCCTGGCGGCCTGTGTGGACGGATACGGCTACCACGCCCACCGTTCACTGACCGCGATGGGCGTTCATCCACCACGCGGTGAGGCCGCACCATGGCGAATGCGGTCGGATGACGCAGGCATAGGCTGCGACCGAGCTTGAGATCTTCCATTCAGCCATAGGGCGGGTGACACCATGAATAGACGTGACCTGATCCTGGGTGGCGCGCTTGGTCTTGCCGCCGCAGGCGCCGCCCGGGCCCAGACGTCACGCGGATCCGGCGGGCTCTACGTCCCGGCCTGCTACGGTCAGGTGACGGAGGTCGCGTTCACGACCTCCACCGACCTGCAGGGGTTCATGCCCCCAGGCCTGACCGTCCTCGATCCCCACCGGGCCTTCCTCAAGTTCGAGCGCGTCAAGATCCGCTCCCCGGAGGCGGACAAGATGACCGCCGCGTTCAATGAGTACGACCACGTCTGCATCGCCACGATGGCCACGACGCCGCAATTCGGGCCGCGTCAACGGAACATCCTCATGTGGGAACACCGGGCCTGGACGGCCGGCGGGCCCGAGCAGGGCGTCCAGCGCTGGGTCGACGTCGGCTTCCCCGACATTTTCGATATAGATCACAACATCGTCGCCAAGGGCGGAAAGGTCGCCTTCAACGCCAAGGTATGGCGCGGCCTGAATGAGTTGATGAGCTTCTCCGGCGCCTTTGACGGCAAGAAGCGGGTTGAGCATCAGCCCTATCCCGGCTTCTACGTCGGCGGCGACCCCGGCCGGGACCTTGAGGTGTGGAACCTCGAGGCGTCCGAGTTCTCCCGTCCATTGCATGGGACAGGAACGCTGCGTTTCGGCGCGGTTCCGACGGTGGCTCGACGGGTCGCGCCAGGGGGAACCCCGCCCGGCGACCAGAGCGGCCCGCCCGGACCGGGCAAGAACTGGGCGGCCACGGTGCTGAAGGACATCGAGGTCCAAGGGGCCGTCCACCACGACTTCTCGTTCACCCCCTCCCGCAGCAATGAGTTCCAACTGGTCCGGAAGGCCCTGCCGGGCGACGGACGGTCGAGACTCTGACGGCGGCCGCCGGCGCACGCATGTCTTCCGCGAGCTCCAGATTTCAAACGCAGCCACAGGCGAGCGACCATCATGAATAGACGTGATCTGATCCTCGGCAGCGCGCTCAGCCTCGCCGCGGGCGCTGTGGCCCATGCCCAGGAGGACGAGGCCCCCCGCCCCGGCGGCGAGCCGGCGGGCGGCGTCCTCATACCCGGCGACCGTGGTGACGAGATGGTCATCATGTTCACCACCTCGACCAACCTGAACGACTTCATGCCGCCAGGCCTGACCTGCGTCGACCCTCACCGCGCGTTCATCAAGGGGCAGCGCAAGAAGGGTGGAGGGGAGGGCAGCGGAAGGCCGGGCCTGCAGATCGGCCTGACGACGATCGCCACCACGCCCAAATTCGGGCCGCGTCACCGCAATATCCTGATGTGGCAAAGCAGCCCTGCGGGGATCGCCTCGACCCTGGTCGGCGTCAAGCGGTGGGGCGACTCCGAGATGACCCACATCTTCGAGCAGGATCGCAAGCTCGTCGCCCAGGGCTCGCCGGTGCCGTTCTACCTCGACGTGCAGCAACACGGCCATTCGCTGATGAGCTTCGCCGGCGTGCTGGACGGCAAGAAGCGGATCGAGAGCCCGCCGTACAACGGCATGTACATCGGCGGCGAACCCGGCGCGGACCTGCTGTCGCTGACCTTCGACAACACCTCGACGGGCCGCCAGCTGCACGGCACGGGAACGCTGAGCTTCGGCTCGATCCCGGTCGAGACGGCCCCGGCCAATCCGTCGAAGAACTGGCCTGCCACGCTGCTGAAGGACATCAAGGTCGAAGGATGCGTCTACGAGGAGCTGACGTTCACGCGGACCTACGGCAGCGAGTTCGAGACGGTCCGCAAGGCCCTGCCATACAGAAGTTGACGACACCGAAGCCGATTTCCGGGCTTCTGCTTTCACATTCAGCCATAAGGCGAGCGACCATCATGAATAGACGTGATCTGATCCTGGGCAGCGCGATGGGCCTAGCCGCCGCCGGCGCCGCCCAGGCCCAAACGAAGGCCGGTGGGGTCTCCGTCCCGAGCTATTACGGCCAGGTGGCCGAGATCGCGTTCACCACGTCGGCGGACCTGCAGGCGTTCATGCCACCGGGCCTGACCGTCGTCGATCCGCACAAGGCGTTCGTCAAGGCGGAGCGCGCCAAGATCCGCACGCCTGAGACGGACAAGCTCCCCGCCGTATTCTCGCACTACGAACAGATCTGCATCACGACGATGGCCACGACGCCGCAGTTCGGGGTGCGTCAGCGCAACATCCTGATGTTTGAAAACCGCGGCTGGATAATCCCCGACCGCGAGATGGCCGTGAAGCGATACGCCGATATCCACATGCCCAACATATTCGACATCGATTACGCGATCGCCGAGCAGGGCGGCCTCGTGCCCTTCTACGTCAACGTTTTCGCGGGCCAGACCCAACTGATGGGCTTCTCCGGCAAGCTGGATGGCAAGAAGAGCATCGAGCATCAGCCTTATCCCGGCTTCTACGTTGGCGGTGACCCCGGGCAGGATCTGATGGCGATGGACATCGCAGCCTCCGAGTTCTCCCGGCCGCTGGGTGGAACAGGAACGCTCGGCTTCGGCCAGCCGGTCAACCACATGACCGATCGAAGGATCATCCCAGGGGGCATCGCGCCCTTCGTGACGAACGGTCCGCCCGGACCGGGCAAGGACTGGCCGCCGTCGCTCCTGAAGGACATCGAAGTCCAGGGGGTCCTCTTCCAGGAGTTCTCGGTCACCCGGGCCGACCCCGAGTTCCACCTGGTCCGCAAGGCGCTGCCGGGCGACGGGCGCTCGCGCCACTGACGACAGCCCCTCGCGGGCTCTGAGCTTCGGATTTCACATCTAGCCATAGGCGAGCGACCATTATGAACAAACGTGAGCTGATCCTTGGCGGCGCGCTGACCCTCGCCGCCGCGGGCGCCTCCGCCCAGGCCCAGACTCTGGCCGGTCCGAAGGACCAGACCGAGCGCAAGAGGGGGTCCTACATCCCCGGTGACCGCGGCGAGCAGATCGTCATCCTGTTCACCACCTCGACCGACCTGAACGCCTTCATGCCGCCAGGCCTGAAATGCGTCGATCCCCACCGCGGGTTCATAAAGGGCCAGCGCAAGAAGGGTCAGGCCGCCAGCGGCAAGCCGGGCCTGCAGATCTGCATCACGACGATGGCCGTGACCGAGAAGTTCGGGGTGCGTCAGCGCAACATCCTGATGTGGGAAGGCAGTCCCGCGGGGATCGGGTCGAGCCTGGCCGGCGTCAAGCGGGCGGGTTACTCCGAGATGACCTACGTCTTCGAGCAGGACCGCAAGCTCATCGCCGCGGGCTCGCCGGTGCCGTTCTTCCTGGATGTCCAGGACAGCGGTTATTCGCTGATGAGCTTCGCCGGCATGCTGGACGGCAAGAAGCGGGTTGAACGGCCGCCCTACCTCGGCATGTACATCGGCGGCGAGCCGGGGGCGGACCTGCTGTCGCTTACCTTCGACGACTCCACCACCGGCCGCCCCGTCTATGGCACGGGAACGCTGAGCTTCGGCGCGATGCCCATCGAGCGGGCCCCGGCCAACCCCTCGAAGGATTGGCCGGCGACGCTCCTGAAGGACATCAAGGTCGAAGGGTGCGTCTATGAGGAGCTGACCTTCACCAGGTCCTACGGCACCGAGTTCGAAACGATCCGCAAGGCTCTGCCTGTCACCTGATGGGCACTGACGGCGGCCCGTGGGCGCCTGCTCACGGGCTTCGGATTTCACTCTTGGACATGGGCGAGCGACCATCATGAACAGGCGAGATCTGATCCTGGGCGGTGCGCTTGGTGTCGCCGTAGGGGCTTCCGCCCAGGCGGCCGATTCCACGAAGGCGGGCGGCGCGCCCTACATCCCGAGCAACTACGGTCAGACGATGGACATCATGTTCACCACCTCGACCGACCTGAACGCCTTCATGCCGCCGGGCCTGACCTGCGTCGACCCTCACCGGGCGTTCATCAAGGCCGAGCGCATCAAGCTTCGCTCGCCCGAGTCGGACAGGATGGGCCCCGCCTTCACGCAGTACCATCAGGTCTGCATCACCACGATGGCCACTACGCCGCAATACGGGCCGCGTCACCGCAATATCCTGATGTGGGAAGACAGGGCCTGGGCGGTCGGCTCATCGATGCTCGCCGTCAAGCGATGGGCCGAGGTGCACATGCCCTATATCTTCGAGAAGGATCACACGCTCGTCGCTCAGGGCGCGACGGTCCCCTTCTTCGTCGAGGTCCGGCGGGACGGCCATCCGGTGCTGAGCTTCACCGGCCAGTTCGACGGCAAGAAGCGGGTCGAGCATCCGGCCTATCCCGGCTTCTACGTGGGCGGCGACCCCGGCTCGGACCTGCGGGCGCTGGACCTCACCGGCTCCGACTTCTCCCGTCCGATGTATGGAACCGGAACGCTGAAATTCGGCGCGCTGCCGGGCGAGCGAGGCGCGGCCGGACCCGGGAAGTCCTGGCCGGCCGATCTCCTGAAGGACATCGAGGTCCAGGGGGCGATCTACCAGGATTTCTCGTTCAACAGGGACCGCGGCAGCGAGTTCCACCTGGTCCGCAAGGCGACGCCGGGCAACGGCCGCTCGAGGTTCTGAGGAACTCCGGCTTTCACATTCACTCATAGGCGAGCGAGCATCATGAACAGACGTGATCTGATCCTGGGCGGCGCGCTCAGTATCGCCGCGGGCGCCGCCGCCCGGGCCCAGACGTCCGCCGCCCCGAAGGCCGGCGCGCCCTACGTGCCCGGCGAGTACGGTGAGACGCTGAACATCATGTTCACCACCTCGACCGACCTGAACGCCTTCATGCCGCCAGGCCTGACCTGCGTCGATCCCCATCGTGCGTTCATCAAGGGGCAGCGCAAGAAGGGTGGTGGCGAACGCAGCGCAATTCCGCACGCCAACAGCCTGCAGATCGGCATCTCGACGATGGCGACCACCGCGCAGTTCGGGCCCCGTCAGCGGAACATCCTGATGTGGGAAAGCGTGCCGTGGGGGATCTCCTCGACCCTGGCCGGGGTCAAGCGGTGGAGCGACGCCGAGATGACCTTCATCTTCGAGGAGGATCGCAGGCTGATCGCCCAGGGCTCGCCGGTTCCTGTCGTCCTCGAGGTGCAGCAATCCGGCTATCCGGTGCTGACCTTCCGCGGTCAGCTGGACGGCAGGAAGCGGGTTGAGGATGCGCCCTACAGCGGCATGTATGTGGGCGGCGAGCCTGGCGCCGATCTGCTGGCGCTGCACTTCGACGAGTCCGATTTCTCACGCCCTGTCTACGGAACGGGAGAGCTGAGTTTCGGCGCGCTCCCCATTGAGCGCGCGCCGGCCGGACCGGGGAAGGGCTGGCCCTCCACGCTGCTCAAGGACATCAAGGTCGAAGGCTGCACCTTCCAGGATATGCAGTTCACGAGGTCCTACGGCACCGAGTTCGAAACCGTGCGCAAGGCCCTGCCGGTCGGCTGACCGCGAAGGCCCATTCATCCGCTAGGTGGTGGCGCGGCGCCATGGCCGGTGCGCCGGAATGACGAAGGGCTAATCTGGCTGCGCCTGGTGTGGTACGATCTCAGCGCTATGAGGCCAAGGTTGACCAAGTATTTCAAAGGTTTTGGCCGTTCGTCCAGACCCGCCGCCGCGTGGGCGATCGGACTGGCCGTGGCCATGCTTACGGTAGGGGCCTTCGCCGTCGGCCAGGGGGCGAGGGCGGTTGCGCAGGCCGCGAGCGACGCGCTCCTGGAGCCCGCGGGCGATGTGGCTCCGGCCAAGGTGCGGCTGCTCAGCGACGACCAGTACCGCAACACCATCGCCAACATCTTCGGCGCAGACATCGATGTGCAGGCCAAGTTCGCACCGGTGCGCCGCGCCCGGGGCGGCCTGCTGGCGATCGGCACGACCACCGCCGGCATCGCGGCGTCGGATGCAGAAGCGTTCCACCGCGTCGCCTATTCCGTGGCCGACCAGGTGGTGGATCCGGCCCGCCGCGGACAGCTGATCCCCTGCCGTCCCGCCGACGAGAAGGCGGCCGATCCGGCCTGTGCAGAGCAGTTCCTCGGCCGCACCGGCGCGCTGCTCTTCCGCCGCCCCCTGACGGAGGCCGAGCTGAAGGACGCCGTCGGCACCTCGGTGAAGGCCGCCAACGAGTTCAAGGACTTCTACAAGGGCCTGTCGTACGCCCTGGGCGGGATGCTCTCGAGCCCGAAGGTGCTGTTCGTCATCGAGACCACCGAACCCGATCCGAACCGCTCAGGCGCCCATCGGCTCACCGCCTATTCGCTGGCCACGCGGATGAGCCTGCTGCTGTGGAACGCCGCGCCCGACGAGGCCCTTCTGGCCGCCGCCGCGAGCGGCCAGCTGCACGACCCCAAGGTGCGCGCCGTCCAGGTGGACGAGATGCTGGCCTCGCCGCGTCTCGAAAGCGGTGTGCGGGCCTTCTTCACCGACATGCTGATGTACGAGGACTTCGTGGCCCTGGCCAAGGACCCCACGATCTACCCGAACTTCACCGGCCGCAGCGTCAATGACTCCGCCGAACAGACCTTGAAGACGCTGGTCCACCACGTCATCGACAAGGACGCGGACTATCGCGACATCTTCACCAGCCGCACGACCTTTCTGACGCCGAACCTGGCGCCGCTCTATGGCGTGAAGGCTCCCTCCAGCGGGTGGGCGCGCTATGAGCTGCCCGCCGATTCCCCCCGGCAGGGTCTGCTGATGGAGATCGGCTTCCTGGCGTCCCACTCCCATCCCGGCCGCACCTCGCCCACGCGCCGGGGCAAGGCGCTGCGCGAACTGCTGCTGTGCCAGCATGTGCCGGACCCGCCGTCCAACGTCGACTTCTCGATCATCGAGGATCCGAACGCGAAGTTCACCACCGCGCGGGAGCGGATCACGGCGCACAACACCGATCCGGTCTGCCGGGGCTGCCACATGCTCACCGACCCCATGGGCCTGGCGCTGGAGAATTTCGATGGCGCCGGCGCCTTCCGCACCACCGAGAAGGGCGCGGTGATCGACTCCAGCGGCGGCCTCGACGGCGTCAAGTTCAAGGACGCGTCGGGCCTGGCCCAGGCCATGCACGACAATCCCGCCACCACCTCTTGCCTGGTGAAGCGCGTCTTCTCCTACGGCCTGGGACGGGAGCCCGCGCCGGGGGACCGGGACCTGATGTCCTACTTCGAGCACAGCTTCGCCCAGGACGGCTACCGCATGAAGGCGCTGTTGCGCAGCCTGGCCACCAGCCGCGCCTTCACCAGGGCCGATGGCGGCGGCCAACTGGCGGACTTGAGCCGCAGATGACACCAGTAGGGACCGACGCGCGGGAGACGAGACCATGATCAGTCGTCGACGCATCCTGAGGGGCGCCCTGGGCGGAAGCCTGGTGAGCGTGGGCCTGCCATTGCTCGACTGCTTCCTGGACGGCAACGGCCAGGCCATGGCGGCGACCGGCAAGCCCATGCCCGTTCGGTTCGGCACCTGGTTCTGGGGCCTGGGGATGCAGACCCAGTGCTTCACCCCCAAGACCGTGGGCAAGGACTGGGAGCTGACATCGGAACTGGAGCCCCTGAAGGACGTGAAGCAGCACGTGAACGTGTTCACGGGCTTCGACGCGATCAAGGACGACTCGCCCAACCTCTGCCACTTCTCGGCCTGGGCGACCTATCGCTGCGGCCGGTTCCCCTCCGCGCGCAACGACATCACCAGCGAGAGCGTCGACGTCACCATCGCGCGCAAGATCGGTGGCTCGACGCGGTTCCGCCAGCTGGACGCCACGGCGACCGGAAATCCGACGGACAGCTACAGCTTCTCCAACATGAATTCCTTCAACACGCCGGAGACCACGCCAACCGCCCTCTATCAGCGGATCTTCGGGGACGAGTTCCAGGACCCGAACGGCGACACCTTCGTGAAGAGTCCCGTGGCGATGATGCGCCAGAGCGTGCTGTCGGGCGTGCTGGAACAGACCAAGGATCTGGAGCGCGGCCTGGGCGCCGCCGACCGCGCGCGCCTGGACCAGTACTTCACCGGCCTGCGCGAGGTGGAGAACCAGCTGCAGCACCAGCTGACCAAGCCCGAGCCGATCGAGGCCTGCAAGGTACCCAAGCGGCCGGAGGACCTGATCGCGGGCATCGATTCCGAGACCCTGTCGAAGCGGCACAAACTCATGACCGACCTGATGGTCATGGCCGTGGCCTGCGACCAGACCCGGATCTTCAACATGGTCTATTCGAACGCCGCGGCGAACACCACGAAGCTGGGCCTGACCGGTACGCACCACGTGATCACCCACGAGGAGATGATCGATCCGGAACTGGGTTACCAGCCGATGACCCACTGGTTCACCATCGAGGCGATGAAGGATTTCGCCTACTTCATCAAAGCCCTGGCCGCGGTCAAAGAGGGCGACGGCTCCCTGCTCGACAACGTGCTGGTGTTCGCGCACTCCGACCACGGCTACGCCAAGCTGCATGGGCTCGAGGAGGTCCCCGCCTTCACCGCCGGGCGCGCGGGCGGCCGCGTGAAGAGCGGCATCCACGTAGCGGGGAACAGCCAGACCGTGACCCGGGTGCCCTACACCATGATCCGCGCCATGGGCGTCGACGCCCCGGCCTGGGGCGCCAAGTCGAACCGTACCTCCAAGGAGATCGGGGAGATCCTGGCGTGATGCGCCAACGCCTGCAGATCGCGGTCCTGGTCGGCGTCCTGGCCGTGGGCGGCGCAGGCCCCGCCGGCGCGCAGGCCAGTCGCGCGCCCCCGGCCAAGATCGACCTCATGCCGCATGCGGCGGGCGGGATCGATCCGGTGGCGGAGTTCGCCAAGGGGGTGGTCGCCCTCAACGCCCGACAATATGAGGTCGCCCGCAGCGCCCTGGAGAAGGCCGTCAAGGCGGCGCCCGAGCATTACGACGCCTGGGGTTACCTCGGCGCGGCGCGGGCGGGTCTGGACGACTGGGTGGGTTCGAAGGCCGCCTATGAGCAGATGGTCCGGCTTGAGCCCAACAGCGCCCACGGCCACGCGGGCCTGGCCCTTGCGCTCGCCGCGCTCAAGGAGAACGACAAGGTCGAGGCGCAACTGAAGTGGCTGGATGAGCGCCTGAAGATGTGCACCGGCAAATGCACCGACAAGGGGCTGCTGCAGACGATGATCCCGCAGATCCGCGGCGTCATGGCCGGAACGTCCGCGCCCAGGCCGATGGCCTGGCGGGGAGATCACGGCCGCTGGGGGCGAGCGCACTCATGAAGATCGCCCGGACAAGGCTCGCCACGCTCGCCTGCGCGTTCATGCTGGGCGGCGGAGCCGCCGTTGGGGCGGAGCCGCCCGCTCCAGCGGGCCCGCCGGCGGACAGGACCATCGCGCTGGTGCTGTCGCTGCATCGTCACGCGATCTACGAGTCGGCCGAGGGCAGGGAGTGCCCCGATGGCAAGAACGCCCCCCAGTACGAGCAGTACCTGGCCCAGTTCCCCACCGAGCTGGCCCGCGCGGCGCAGCAGGTGCGGTTCGGCTACGGCTACGGCAATCGTGGCCCCAACGGTGAGAACGTCACGGCGGCGCCCCTGTCGGTCGAGGATCCGATCCCCTTCAAGCCGTCCCAGAGCGTGGTCGCGCCCGGCATCGACCTCGACGACCGTGTGGGTCCGGAGGACTATGAGAGTCCGGACGGCCGCAAGGGCATCGACAACCAGTTCAACCGGATCATGGGATGCATAGAGGCGTTCCGGAAGGGCGGCCTGTCCCACTATTCGATCAACCGCAACCTTCACCTGCTGTCCCAGCGGATGATCTTCGTGGTCTCGGATGTGGACGACCTGCGCAACGATCCGCAGGTGATGGTCAGGACCTATCGCGGCTTCGATCCGATCAATTACAGCACCGACGACAAGGCCACGCCCGGTGGCACCCAGCGCCTGGACCGCCAGCGCGGCGCGCGGTTCGAGATCACCACCAGGGGCAGGATCGTCGACGGCGTGCTGCTCACCGACCCCGTGGACCTCAACATGCCCTGGCGTCCCAACACCGGCGCCAACGACTACAAGTTGAAGGGCGCGCGGCTTCGGGTGGCCCTGTCGCCCAGGGAGGGCGGCTACTTCGCGCAGGGCCAGCTCGGCGGGTTCGCCGACATCCCCACCTGGTGGGCCGGCTTCATGAAGGCCTACGGCGGCCGCATGCAGGACGTGTCCA
>CANJKG010000019.1 GCA_947474775.1 Caulobacteraceae bacterium
ATGGCGGAGTGGTGACGCAGCGGACTGCAAATCCGTGCACCCGAGTTCGATTCTCGGTCAGGCCTCCAAAGTTTTGTCCCCGTGTACTCAGTTAATTGACGGAGCCGGTGGCGTCGGTAGCCGCCGCCATCTGGCGCCTGTGCTGCAAATAGCGCCCAAATGCCTTCGACCGATGCCAACCTCTCGCGGCCGCGCCGCGCGACGCGGGCGCGCAGGCGACGGTCGTGCGCGCCGCTGAGATAGGCCAGCGATCGTGATCAGCTGCTGTCGTCCGGATCGCGGAGGAGTAAATCGTTAGCCGCCATGACGCACCCTCGTGGCGCGCCTCCAATGCAGTGTTGATCTTCGTCAATGACCAGGGTGGCTTGCGAACACCATTTTGGAGTCTCACACTTCGCGGAGTTCGTTTCGTGCAGAGGCTGACGCCATGTCGAAGGTTCGCTTTCTGATCGTCCCGATTGAGAAGCATTGGACCATTCGACGCGTGAGCCGGCGGATAGGTATGTTCACCGATGAATCACAGGCGGTTTCCACAGCCCTGCATCTTGCAGTGATCCAGCGTTCGAGGGGGGAAACCGTGGAAGTACTGAAACAGGACTTCCTTGGTCGTTGGGATGACCTCTTGCGCGCCGGACCCGGCGTTTCTGTAAGCGCCATGCTGCTGTGACAACCCAGCGGGCTACCCGATCAAGCGGAGATGAGCGGGCCACACAGCCGCAATCGCGACGTCCGCACATCACAGTCCCATTCGCCTGCTGGCTACTTTGTGCGGCCTTCGGGGTCACGATCGGCGGCTGCGCCACCACATCGGAGAAGGCGGCTTCGGCCGAGCGCGGCAAGGTCCTGGCCGAGACCCTCTGCGGCGGTTGCCATGGCCTGGGCCTCGACGGCGCAAGCCGCTTTCCTGATGCGCCGGCTTTTCGTGACATGCATGTCGACTACAACGCCATAAGCTACGAGCGGCGGCTGGCGAGCTGGCATCTCGCCGTGTCCAGCATGCCTCCGCCGCAGATCGGCCTCGAGGACGTGGCCGACATTGGCGCCTATGTCCGCGGCCTGAGGCAGTCAGGGAGACGTTGACCTGTTTGACGGGCGATGTGGGCGGCGCCGGGCGTCCAATCGGTCGATGACCGTTTGACCATCCTCGACCTCCTCGGATTCGTTTCAGCGCAGGCGCCTGAGAGCCTTGGCGAGCACACCCGCCCCTTCACCGTGGGAGTCAAAGCAGACCTCACCGCTCCACCTTAGCCACCAGGCTTCCCGGCTCGATCACCGTTCCAGCCGGAGTGACCTGCAGGACCCGACCGGCAGATGGCGCGGTGATCTCATGCAGGCAGTCTTCGATCAGGACCTCGGCGATGGCCTGGCCCCGCGCAACCTGGACGCCGTCGCTCACGCGCCAGCGCTGGAGGACCCCCAGAGGGGCCATGCTCGCCGCCCACAGCTGATCATCGATCCTGATTTCCATCGGGCTCTCCACCTATCTGTGGGATCCAATCAGGTTATGCCATGCCCGCCTTGCGACAGATCAACAGGCCAGCGGCGCACGCTCGGTCACCTCCGGTCCTGGCCAGGCCGCGGGTCCTCCGAGGTTCGACGACCGGTCGCCGAAGCGCATCCAAGGTAAACAGTCCAAGACTTCAACCCTAAGTTGTTGTCTAGCTACCCCGCTGCGGGATGTCGTCATGGCGCTCCGCGCTCACATCAAGGACATTGCGCGCTTCGAGAAGCAAATTCTGATTGAGGAGGACGCGCAGCGCCGCGCCCTCCTTGGACGCCTTCTGGCCGCGGAGCGCGAGCGTGTAGAACAACTACAGGGAGAGTGTTGGGCCTGGTTTCGACGGGATCGCCGACGTTCGAGCTCGCAAGGCGCGGGCCTCTGTGCGCCGGATGGCAGGCGGCTTCATGGCCTGCGATGGAATTCCGTCCCGAGGTGACCAAGGTCGGTTCACCTCGGTGGGACGGGTGATCTCTTGCGGGTGCGGGCAAGGCCGTTCCCCAGGAGAGCCCGATGACCACTCTCGCTCCCGATCTCGGGGGGTGGCTTTAGGCCTCATCACAGCGTCGAGAGCCTCACCCCTGCGCGCGAAAGCCGCTGATACAGGACCCGGCGCCGAATGAAGGGTTGCCAGTCGTAGAGGAATATCTGGATCGGCCGCCAGTTGGCGACCCAGCCCAGGATGATCAGGCCCTCGTCGAAGAAGCCACCGAGATAGCCGTCGCCGAGCCAGGCGGCTGAAACACGGCCCAGCATGACGCAGCTGGCGAGCACCGCCGCACCGATGGCCAGCGAGCTGCGGCCGAGCCGGAAGAGGTCGCGCAGCTCCCAGCGGGTGACCTCGGCGCGATAGGCGAAGTAGTTGCGGACGGCTTCGCCAACATGCGCGGCCTCCTCGCGCTCGGCCTCGGTTCGAGGCAGATGAATGACGATCTCGATCGGCCCACTGGGCAACTCGCCCGCCCAACCGACGACATACTCCTCGACCCGCTCGTCGAGGTCGCGTTCGCGGAATGGCAGCGGATCGAGGCTGTGGAAGAGCTGGCCGATCTCCCGGACCCGCAACTCGATGGGGCGGGTAGCCGAAGCACTCGAGGGGCGAGACAAACCCGCCACCCCGTCAATGGCAGACGAACAGCGGGACTTTCGAGTCGGCCAGTAGCTCGCGGCTGGCGCCGCCAAGGATCAGTTCGCGGATCCGCGTATGACCATAGAGGCCCATGATCACGAGATCAGGCGCAAGCGACGTGATCTGGCGGCGCAGGACCTTTCCGGCGGCTGTATCGTCGCTGTCGTCGAGAATGACGTTGGCTTTGATCCCCCGATGTTCGAAGCGTCTCTGCAATATCCCCTCGGGACCGCCTGATCCTCGCCCGGCGACCAGCAGCACATCCACGTCGTCAGCCAGGAAGATCAGTGGCCACGCGGCGTTGAGCGCCCGCGCGGCCTCGCGGCTGCCGTTCCAGGCCACCAGGATGCGCTTGAACGTCGAGTACCTGAGCGCGGGCGGAACCAACAGGGCCGGAAGCCCCACCTCCATCACCAGCGACGCGGGGTTGAAGACCTCTGCCCGCCCGGGCTCGGCCGTAAGGACCATGAGATCGGCCCGCCGACCGCAGGCGACGAGTTCGCCCGAATTCTCCAGGACGTACCAGTCGCTTTGGACGCCCGCGGCGGCGGCGGCGGACTCGAAGAGCCCCCGCGCCTTCTCCGCGGCGGCGTCCACCCGCTTGTCGTGATCGGCGTTGATACGATCCACCTCTTCGGTGGTGAGCAGCGCCATCGCGTCGGGCGGCATGAAGGGCGGCGAGACCTGGGTCTTCGCAAAGGCCCCGATCAGGCGGGCGCCGAATCTGGCGGCGACATCGGCGGCGAAGGCCACGCGCGTCGCGGCCGAGGCTGCCTCGTCCATGGGTACGATAATGTCTCGGTAGCCCATCCGCCAATCCTCCTGTGGGAGGACTTCGCCCAGTCCGCAGGCGACAGCCTTGATCCCGGTCAATGCTTCCGCCTCGCCGGGACCTAAGGTGGCGCTGCTTGCCGTTGCTGGAGCACCCGATGAGCGGTGGCTCGCTGAGGGTGCCGAAGACTGCGACCATCGACGCGGCCGGCTGACCGCCCTGCAGCGACGCTGCCCTACAGCACTCGCTCGGCGATACGGTCGATCGCGGCGTAGCCCTCCTCGGCGGTGGTAATGAACGGCAGGCTGATGTTGAGGCGCTCAAGCACGCCGGTGTCCTCGAACTTGCACACCACGTCCCGGTCGATATCGCCGTCCACCAGGGCCGAAATCTGGATCTCCCTGGGGTCGCGCCCCTTCTCCGCCGCCGCACGGTCGAGTTTGACGCGCCAGTCGGCCACCCAGGCCGGGCCCTTGGCCAGGTTCTCCGGCGTGACGAAGGCAGGCAGCCAGCCGTCGGCGTAGTCCACGATGCGGGGGATCAGATTCTCGTGGCGGCCGCCCAGCAGCACCGGCGGGTGCGGCTTCGACTTGGGCTGCGGGAAACACAGCACCGGCGGCACCTTCCAGAATTCGCCGTCGTATTCCACGCGCTCCTGGGTCCACAGCATCTTCATGATGATCACCGCCTCGCGCATCTGCTCCCAGCGTCGCTCGAAGCGGCCGCCCATGAGGGTGATCTCCACCTGGCTCCAGCCGATCCCCAGTCCCACCAGCAGACGCCCCCCGCCGCTGTAGTGGTCGAGGGTGGCAAGCTGCTTGGCGAAGGCGATCGGGTTGTGCTCCGGCATCAGGAAGACCCCGCCGCCGACCTTAATGGTCTTGGTCATCGCCGCCGCCCGGGTGAGGCCCACCAGGGTGTCCTGATAGAGCGGCACACCGCGGGAGTGCACACCACGCCCCGGATCGTCCAATGGCCGGATCGGGTGCTCGCCGTAGAAGATGGACTCGAACCCCAGCTTCTCCGCGTGCACCGCCAGCAGCGCGCAATCGACATCCGGCGTGGGATAGTCAGGCGCAGCAACCGGGCGATTGAGTCCGATCTTCATGCGGGTATCCTCGCAATTCAGAAATATTGAATGTAAATTTCCGGAATTTCTCAGAAACAGGGCACATACCTAAATATATATGCAAGTATGATACTGTATACTGTTCCGCCTCCGTCAAATCTAACATGGTGTCAATTTAAGTTATCAGAGTGCAGATTGACAGAAGGGGCCTCACCGCTACCGTAACGGCCAACGCTTCTCGCCGCAACGACCGCCCGAGACGCATGAGACTCCGGGGGGAGCGGGCCGATGAAGTTCAACTGCCGCATGCTCAACACCAGCCAGGTGAAGGCCTCGCGCAACCCGCCCTGGGAGCCCTTCGTCACCCGCCAGCAACAGGCCCAGGCGGTACGCCACGCCGACAAGCTCGGCTACTCCAAGATTGGCGTCGCCGAGCACTTTGGCATCCCGGCCGACCACGTGGAGCTGTCGGGTGACCACCACGTCTCCTGCGCCCCGACGCTGGGGTGGATCGCCGGCATGACCGAGACCATCCAGATCTCCTCGAACATCACCCTCATCCCGCTGCAGCATCCCCTCGTCCACGCCAAGAACTGGGCCACCCTCGACTGGCTGAGCGACGGCCGGGCGATCATGAAGGTCGGCGTAGGCTGGCTAGAAGGCGAGTTCGACCTGCTGGGCGTGGATTTCGCCAACCGCGGGCGGCTCTGCGACGAGTACATCGCCGCGATCCTGGAGCTGTGGAAGCCGGGACTGGCGAGCTTCGAGGGGAAGTACGTGAATTTCCGCGACGTGGGCGCCGCGCCCAAGCCCGTGCGCCCCGGCGGCATCCCGGTCTGGTTCGGCGGCGACGCCCCGCCGGTCCTGCGTCGCCTGGCGCGCTGGGGCGAAGGCTGGGCGCCCCAGGCGACGCCGCCGGAGAAGTTCCCCGACCTGCTGGACTGGGTGAAGAGCCAGCCTGACTATCACGGCCGGCCGATCCAGGTGGAATGCGCCCTGGGCCGCCTCGGCATCGGCGCGCACCACGAGGTCAGGAACGACCCGCGGATCTTCGGCATGACCGACCCGCAGATGCTGATCGACCAGATCGGCTACCTCGCCTCCCTGGGCGTCACCGAGACGCGCCTGCCGCCGCCGGAACTTGCGGATTTCCAGGCCTATCTCGACTGGCTCTCCTGGGTGGCCGAGGAGATCGCGCCCAAGGTGCGGTCCACCAAGGTCCAGGCGACCGCCTAGGCGGCGGAGTTCAGCGCGGGATGGGCGGACCTCAGGGCGCGAGGTTGGGGTACTTGATTCCCAGCTGGTCCAGATAGGTCGGGTACTTCGCGGGGTCGTAGTAGAACGCCTCCATCTGCGGTCGCACCCGGCTCATCAGGTCGCGGTTGAGGTGGATCGCAGGCGTGTCCGAGGTGGTCAGCACCGGGTCGTAGGTCTGCTCCTTGAACTGCACATCGGTCTGGAAGGCCTTGGCGTCGGCCAGCAGCTTGGGCGTGACCATCAGGTCGAGCACGGTCATGGCGGTCATCTTGGCGCCGGCCACCGCGCCCTTGTGAGCGATCGGCGTGGCCATCGCCATGGCCGACAGCACGTTGTGGCCGATCAGGTTCGGGATGTTCGAGGGGTAGGAGAAGCGGATGGTCGGCACGTTCCACATGATGTCGCCGATGTCGTCGGAGCTGCCGTTGGGCGGCCCCAGCTTACGGCTCTCGGGCGTCGACAGCTCGCCCAGCTTGTCGCCCAGCGGCTGGGGCTTGCGGTTGTTCACCGTTTGCACGGCCTTGGCGAAGGCCTGGTCGTCTGCGCTCCACTTGGGCGCGCCCACGATCTTCATGTTGGCGTAGATCGTCTCGGCCAGCGGCTTGTTGCCATAGTTGGGCGCGGCGTAGCCCAGCAGCTTGCGGCTGACGGTGGTGCCGGTAGCCATGGCGGCGCCTTCCGCCGTCTTGCTACCCATCTCGTAGAGGTCGCGGACGGTCTTGAAGTTGTCCTGGCGGAAATAATACCAGACCGAGGCCACCCCCGGCACGACGTTGGGCTGGCCGCCGCCGTTGGTGATCACATAGTGCGAGCGCTGGGTGAGCGGCAGGTGCTCGCGCCGGTAGTTCCAGGCGACGTTCATCACCTCCACGGCGTCGAGCGCGCTGAGCCCTTCCCACGGTCCGCCGCCGGCATGGGCGGTGCGGCCCTTGAAGGTGTATTCCACCGAGACCAGCCCCGGCCGGCCCATCTCACCCCAGCCGGTGGAGAACTCCGAGCCCACATGGGCGAACAGCACAGCGTCCACGCCCTTGAACATGCCGGAGCGGACGAAATAGGCCTTGGTGGCCAGGTTCTCCTCGGCGACGCCCGGCCAGACCATCAGGCGGCCGGGGATCTTGTTGGCCACCATCACGTCCTTGGCGGCGATGGCCGCGGCGATCATCAGCGGCAGGCCCGAGTTGTGGCCCTCGCCATGGCCGGGCGCGCCCTCGACGATCGGCTTGATCGTCGCCGTGCCGGGATACTGCGACAGGCCGGTGGGGCAGTCGATGTCGCTGCCCATGGCGATCAGCGGCCCGCCCTCGCCCCATGTGGCGGTCCAGGCGGTGGGGATGCCGGCGACGCCCTTGGTGACCGTGAAGCCGTGCTTCTCCAGGATGCCGGTCAGGTATTCCATGGTGCGGAATTCCTGGAAGCCAGGCTCGGCGAAGCTGAACAGGCTGTCGACCATCTCCTGGACCAGCTTGGCCTGGGCGTCGACCTTGGCCGCCGCCTCCTTCTTGAGCGCCGGCTTGGCCTCTGCGTGGGCCATCGTGGCGCAAAGCACCATGGGCAGGAGCGCCGCGAGCAGCCCCTTCGACTTGACCATCATATGTATCCCCCGTCACACGGCGGGCGCGCCGGAATTCCCGGATGCGCGGCCTGTGGGGAGAGCGTTCCAGCCCGGCCCTACAGGGACAAGGTGCGAAACCTCACCGGCCGGTGCATGGGCGACACCTTGCCCGCCGACTGGGCGGGAGGACCGGCCCCCCGCTCAGCGCGGGACCATTAGCTTGGCGAACTCGGCCATGTCCGGAATGGTGTCTAGCTTGCTAACCTTGTCCACGATCTCGTCCACCTGGGCCTTGGGCATCAGGTCGCCCACCAGATCGCGGAACTTCTCCTCCAGCTCGGCAGTGCTGGCCGGGTTCTTCCAGTTGCCGCGCGGCAGCAGCTGATCGTAGCTGAAGGTGCGCCCGTCCTTCAGGGTAACGGTGACCGCCCCGCCCAGCACCGAGGCGCCCTTCTGGGTCTCGCGGATGTGCGGGTGGACCTTGTCGGCCACCGCCATGATCTTCGGGTCCGACCAGCAGGCGGGATCGAGGTAGTCCATCAGCGAGGCCTTGCCCTTCACGAACACCAGGCCAAGGCTGAAGGCCAGGCTGAACTGGGCGCCGATGCAGTCCTCCGGATGGACGATGGAGGCGCCGTGGGTGAAGGCCAGCTTGGAGACATAGGCGTCGATGCGCTCGATGTCCTCGGGCTCGAACTTCGCCATCTTGATGATCTCGCGGGCGCTGTCGATCGAGCCGTGGACAGTGCCCACCGCCGGCGACATCTTGAACATGGTGCGCAGGATGTAGAACGCCCCGTTCCAGTAGGACTCCGGATCGCGGTCGAACTCCCCTTGCGCGAACATCTGCCAGATGCCGCGCTTGCCCTCGAAGATGGTGTTGGGGCCGGTCAGACCCGCGCGCGCCACCATGGCCGACTGCAGGCCAAGCCGCGCGGCGGAACCGGCGTGCAGGCGCTTCACCTCGCCCCCGCTCTGGTCGTATTCCATGACCCCGCCGGCCTCGCTGCCGGAGATGGCGAAGGCGTTGGTGGTCTGCTCCGGCGTCATCCGCAGCATCTTGGCCACCACGGCGGCGGCGCCGAACACACCCATCACCTTGGTGTTGTGCCAGCCGATGTGCAGCGGGATCTGGTGGATGCAGGCGCCTGCCTGGACCATCATCTCGTAGCCGGCGACGATCCCCAGGATCGCCTCCTTGCCCGACATGTGGTTGGCCTCGGCGACGGCGATGGCCACCGGTATGGCGATCACGCCCGGATGGCCGGCCAGCTCGTGGGCGTCGTCGAACTCGCAGCTGTGGGCGAAGGTGGCGTTGGCGTAGACCGCATAGGCCGGCGTGGTCTTCAGCCCCCGCATGGCCACGGTGGAGTCCGGTCGCCCGCCGATCTCCGAGACATAGTCGAACACCGGCTGCACCTGCGGGAAGGTCGAGCCGCGGATCAGTACGCCAAGGTAGTCCAGCAGGCACCGCTTGGCCATGTCGATGACCTCGGGCGGCAGGTCCTCGTACTTCAGGTTGTCCACCCAGCGCGCCATGCGCATCGCCACCGTCTCGGCGGCCGGCGCCTTGGTCTCGAGCGTCGCGGTGTCCATGCTCTCTCCCTGAGTGTCGAGGCTTCTTGCGGTCGGCTGATTATGCGGCGAGCCCGCCCTCCGATCCATCATCGAAATGAGGGCTTCCATCGACTTGCGCTCATGACCTTCCGACTGCGTCGGGCCCGGCGCTTGGAAGGCCGGGAACCGGTCGATAAGGTGACGCGCAAACTACAGGGGGGACGCCACCGATGCCGCTGAACACCCAGGAGCTGATGGACCGCGCCCGCGAAGCCACCGGCCTCTCCGAGTTTGGCGACGCGCCTTTCCAGGAAGGCCTGGAGCTGTTCGTCCGCGCCCTGAACGAGGAGGCTGGTCTCACGCCCGCGCCCCTTGAGGGCGCCCGGCGCATGCTCATAGGCGCGCTGCAGGAACGGCTGAGGATCGAGGAGTGCCTGCGCCGCAATCCGGAGATCCTCGACCAGCGGATCGTGGCGCCGCTGAACCTGTTGGGCATGTCGCGCAGCGGCACCACCGCGCTCTCCCAGTTCCTCTCCGAGGACCCCGCCATGCGCTCGATCCGCCGCTGGGAGCTGGCCACCCCCACGCCGCCGCCGGACGACGCCATCGGCGACGCCGACCCGCGGATCGCCGCCACCCGCGCCGCCTTCGAGGAACGCGACCGCCGGATTCCGCAGTTCCGCACCATGCTGCCGATCTCGGCCGAGGACCCCTCGGAGCACAACGCGCCGATGGCCTTCACCTGCCTGCACAGCCAGTGGCCGACGCTCTACGACATCCCCAGCTACGAGGCGTGGTTCCTCGGCAAGGACATCACCCCGGGCTACGAGTACCTCGCCAAGGTCCTGAAGATCCTCCAGTGGAAGACGCCTCGCGAGCGCTGGAACCTGAAGCACCCCATGGACATCTTCACCTTGCGGGCTTTCATGAACGTCTTCCCGGACGCCATCCTGCCTTGGATCCACCGGGACCCGGTGATGAGCGTGGGCTCGACCTGCAGCCTGGTCTCGATCATCCGCGAATCCAGCGGCCAGGCTCTGGACAAGAAGGCTTTCGGCCGGCGGATACTCAACTTCCTGCACACCGGGATGATGCGCGGCATCCGCGACCGCGAGGATCTCGGCCTGAAGGTGGTCGACGTCTACAACCAGGACCTGGGCCGCGATCCCATCGGCACGATCAGCAAGCTCTACGATGGGCTGGGCCTGCCGTTCACCGCCGAGTATGAGCAGCGCCTGCGCGACCGCATGGCCCAGCGACCACGCGGCAGCCACGGCAAGCACAGCTATACCCTCGAGGAGTTCGGGCTCAGCGTCGCCGAGGTCCGCGAGCGGTTCCTGCCCTACACCGATCGTTTCAAGGTGCCTCTGGAAGCCTGATCGGCGTCTCGGTCGCCGATCTCAACAAGGACAAAGAAGGACAGGCCAATGCTGTCAGGCGAGAAGATCTTGGTCACCGGCGGAAGCGGCCTCGTCGGCCGCCAGCTCATCGAGGGCCTCGTTGGCCAGAACGAGGTCTGGGCGGCGTCGCGCTTCCTTGAGCCGGAAGGCCGCGGCGCCGTGATCAACTCCTGGGCCACCAGCCGCGCCTCCATCGACGCCATTGGCGCCAAGACGGTGGCGGTGGACCTCATGGGCTCGCTGGACGCGCTTCCGCAGGATTTCACCTATGTCCTGCACCTGGCCCACACCCGCCTACAGCCCAGCCAGGTCACTGAGGCCATCGAGGCCAACTCGCTCACCGTCGGTCGCGTCCTGCACCACTGCCGCAGCGCCAAGGCGGCGCTGACCATGTCGTCGACCGCGATCTATTCCGAACCTGACGATCCTTGGCAGGCGCTCGACGAACGGGCCGACCTGGGCCGCTTCAACCGCTACTACGGCAACCCCACCAGCGCCGCCTCCAAGATCGCGATGGAAGCCGTCTCCCGCTACTGCGCCAACATCTTCTCCCTGCCGGTGGTGATAATGCGGCTGAACGTCTGCTACGGTCCCGGCGGCGGCATGCCGGTGCGCAACATGGACGAGGTCATCGAGGGCCGGCCGGTGACCCGCTACGGCGACCCCTACACCCACTCACCGGTCCACTTCGACGACATGCGGGACCAGCTTGAGGCCTTGCTCGACTCCGCCAGCACCAAGGCCAACGTCGTCAACTGGTGCGGGGACGAGGTCGTGAGCCAGCGCCAGTGGTGCGAGAAGGTCGGCGAGTGGTCGGGCAAGACTCCGATTCTCAACCCGGCGGGCGTGCCGCCGGGCAACATCAGCGACCCCGCCAAGCGCAGGTCGATCACCGGCCCCTGCAAGCGGCCCTTCTGGGAGAGCTTCGAGGAAATCTACCGCACCCGCCCCGCCGCCTGATCAGCCGGACTACCCCGGCGTCTCGCCGCGGGCCCTGCCCACCAGTTCCTCGACGGCGCCGGCGATCACGCCAGGGCGGTCGGTCATCATCATGTGCGAGGAGTCGACCTTCCGCACCGAGCCCTGCAGGGAGCGGCCCGCCATCTCCCGGTGCAGGCTGGACCAAAGCTGCTGCGCCTGGAGACGGCCGGGCTCGGCCGCGCCCTCCTGGCTGGCTTCCGCGGTGAGCACGATCGTCGGGATGGCCTCCAGCAGGTCACCGATGCGGTCCACCTGGTCGGAGGTGGCGCCCCACAGGGTCTCGGCCTCCGACATCTGGGTGCGCCAGACCCCCGACGCGTGAAGCTGGCCGGTGGCCCGTGAGACGCATGCGGCGTAGTCGGGGTCCTGCGGGCTGACCCGGGCCTCCGTGGCGGCCAGGCAACGCGCCGCCCTCGTCCTCTGGCCCTCCAGGCTGCCGGCGCCGGGGCCGAACACGGCGGCGAACCGCCTGTCCTGATGCTCGATCGAGGGGTCCGCCAGCACCATGCCCACCACATCGTCCCGCCGCCGGGCCGCGAACAGGCGCACGTACAGCCCGCCGGCCGAGTGGCCGACCAGCACATAAGGCCCCTTGATTCGCGCACGCTTCAGGGCGGCGTCCAGATCGCGCACCACCGCGGCCCCATCCCTCGGCATCGGCCCGACGTCGCTCAGGCCATAGCCGGCGCGGTCATAGGCACAGACCCGCGTGGTCTTCGCGACCCTGGCCTGCACCCGCGCCCAGGCCAGCGAGGAGCCGCCGAATCCCGCCTCCATGATCACCGTGGGCGCCCCCTTCCCCGAGCAGCGCATGGCGAGCCTGCGCCCATCCGGCAGCCGCACGCGCTCCAGGCCGTCGGCCCCGGGCGCGGCCGCGGCCAGGCCCGCAAGCGCCAGGCCGCAGGCCCTCGCGCCGTCTGTCGTCAGCCTTGGCCGCATGGACTCCTCAGGCCTTGGCGGGCGTCGCGGCCTCCACCGCCCGCACCGCATCGGCCATCCGGGTGCGCGCGATAAGTGTCAGACCGATGGCGATCGTGCCGCAGACGGCGGTGGCCAGGCTGATCGAATGGCCGACCTGGCTCTTGTCGTGGAACACATAGTCGGTGATCACGCCCACCAGAAGGGGCGCGAATCCCAGCCCCATGATCCCCACCACGGTCGTCTGCACGGCGATGATCTTGCCGTGGAAGTGGGACGGCGCGATCAGCAGCGGCGCCGAATTGAACGCCCCCCAGCTGTTGGGGACCATCCAGACCAGGGCGTAGAGCGGCACCACGATCCAGCCCTTGGCGACCACGAAGGTCAGGTAGGTGAGCGGTATCCCGATCAGCGTGCTGGCGATGTAGACCCAGTGGATGCTGTCCAGGACGCCTCGCCGGCGCAGGTAGTCGCACAGCGCCCCCAGGACGAGATTGGCCACGCCGCCGCAGCCCACGCCCAGGGCGAGCACGGCGCCCACCTCCGCCGGGGTCCAGTCGAAGGTCCGCACCAGGAAGGTCGCTGACCAGCTGATCACCGCATAGGTCATGGTGCCCAGGAAGCCGGCCGCCATGATGTGGCCCACCACCAGCCGCGCGTTCTGGCGCACGAAGGCCCCGAACGCGGCCCAGCTGGTGTTCTCCGCAGAATACCGGCTGCCGGCCGAACGGTCCGGCTTGTTCCACGGCACGGCGAAGATCAGGAACGCCAGCAGAACGCCCGGCAGGCCGGTGGCGATGAACGCCGCCTGCCACGGCAGCACATGGCCCACCACCGGCAGGGTGATGCCCCCGTGCGACACCAGGGAGGCGATGACCTGGCCACCGAAGAGGAAGGCCACGATGCCCCCCAGGTTGTTGCCCAGGTTGAAGGCCCCGGTGGCGAACGAGAGCTTGTCCCTGGGCAGCAGCGCCGCCATCAGCGCGAAGGCGGCCGGCATCAGCGCGGCTTCGCCCAGGCCGACGCCCGCCCGCGCCAGGAACATCGAGCCGAAACTGTTGGCCAGTCCCGAGGCGGCGGCCGACAACGACCAGAACATCACGCCCCAGAAGATCACCAGCCTGGGCGAATAGCGGTCCACCAGCCAACCGGTGAGCAGCACGCCGGTGGAATAGGTGAGCGAGAAGGCCACCCCCTGCAGCGTGCCCATCTTGGTGTCGCTTAGCTGCAGGCTGTCGGCGATCTGAGTCAGCAGCAGGCCGAACATCTGCTTGTCGAGGAACGACCACAGGGAGAAGACGATCAGTATCCCCAACCCGACCCACGGCATGATCGACGCCTTCAAGCGCCCATTGTCCGACGTCATCCCTGTCTCCCCCCGTCCGGGTTTTCCGGGCGACCTACTCTGGCCTTTTGCCCGATCGGTGTCGCGTCTAGTCGCGCGCCAGCAGCAGCGCCGAGCCGAACACCCCGCCACCGGCGCCGCACACCGAGTAACGCGCGTCCTTGACCTGCCGCTCGCCGGCCTCGCCGCGCAGTTGCCGCACCGATTCCAGCAGATGGTTGAAGGCGTGCAGGCGACCCTCGGAAAGCTGGCCGCCGTTGGTGTTGAGTGGCAGAACCCCGTCCAGCGCGATGTTCTGACCGCCCTCCAGGAACGAGCCCGTCTCCCCCGGCTTGGTGATACCCAGCGCCTCCAGCCACAGCACCGTCAGCCAGGTGAAGCCGTCGTAGAGGTGGGCGGTGCTGAGATCCTTGGGCCTGAGATCCGTGCGCTCCCACAGCATCTTGGCCGCATCGTTCATGGCCATGTTGGGGAAGTCGGTGCGCTGGAACCAGGAGTCGTGGTCGTGGATCGCCGAGCCGATCGCCTCGAACCGAACCGCCGGCCGCTTGCTCGCAGGAACCGCGTCGGCGCGCGAGACGATCACCGCCGCCGAGCCGTCGATCGGCACGTCGCAGTCGTAGAGGCAGAACGGCGTCGTGATCATCCTGGCCGACATGTACTGATCCAGCGTCAGCGGTTCTCGATAGATGGCGTTCTCGTTCAGCGCCGCGCATTTCCGCTGGTTGATCGGGATCATCCCCATCTGCTCGCGGGTGAGACCCGTGGCGGCCATGTGGTGATTTGCGTTGAAGGCGATCCAGTTGGCGGCCGACGGCGCCCAGTAGGGCAAGGTCCAGACGTTATGCGCCTCGAGGTTGGTGGGCAGGCGCCCGTCGAGGAACTGGCGGCCATAGGTGGGCACCCAGCGTTCGCCCTCCGCCCGATAGCAAAGCACGTGGTTGCAGTAGCCCGCCGCGATGGCGCCGATGGCGTTGATGATGCTGGCGTACTGGGCCGGCCCCGATCCGGTGCTGTACCAGTTGATCTTCAGGCCCAGGCTGTTCTTCAGGTCCGTGGGGCTGGCCGACGACTTGTCATGGCCCACGCCCACCTGGGCGAACGGCCAGCAGGAGATGCCGTCGATGTCGCCCAGTTCCAGCCCGGCGTCGGCGATCGCCGTCTCGCAGGCGTCCACCGCCAGGTTGAACGGATAGACCGTGGGCTTGCGATGGAGCTTCGACATCCCGATCCCGGAGATGACGCAGTCCTTTTCCTTGTACCGGGACATCCGTCTGTCTCCTCAAGCCGGGGTGAACAGGGGCACGAAGATGTCGCCGTGCTGTTCGAAATAGACCTTCACCGGCATGCCGGCCTTCACCTCCTCCACCGGCGTGCCGAGCAGGTTGCTCACCAGCCGGACCGGCCCCTTCTCCTCCAGCTCGATCAGGGCGATGACATAGGGGACAGGCACGTGCGGGAACCAGGGCTGGTGGTTGACGGTGAAGGACAGCACCTTGCCGCGCCCGGACACCGCCTCCGGCTTCACGTCGGCCGAGCGGCACTCCCGGCACCTGGCCTGGTAGGGATGGAAATAGATGCCGCAGTTCCCGCAGCGCTGGATGTGCAGCTGTCCGTCCCGGCCGCCGCACCAGAAATAGCCGTTCATGTCGTGGATGGTCGGCAGCGGCCGCCCCAGCGGCTCGGCGTCGATGGTCATGTGGCGTCTCCGGCCTCTTGCCGGGCGTCGTCTTCGCGAACCGGCGCCGGTTTTATGCAGACCGCGACCGGCCTTCACAAGGCGGGTGGGTCATAAAAGTGAGGTTTTGTCAGGTCACCCTCAGGCCGCCTGCCCCATCACCCTTCGGGCGCAGGCCATCATGTGGGCGACCCGCGTCTCGGCGTCGACGCCCGCCGCCTGCTTGGCGTCCTGGGGCACCTCCACCCCGATGGTGATCCCATCGGGCATGGCGGCCAAAAATTCCTTGAGCGGGAAGTCGCCCTCGCCGGGCGGCAGGCGCTCGTGGACCGCCTCCCAGAGCTGGTCCTGGGGCGCGATGGCCGGCCCGTCGCAAAGCTGCGCCCGGCCGATCCAGGGGCCGAGTTCGGCTAGTCCGTCGAGCGTCTGGCCGAAGCGCAGGAAATGCATGACGTCGATCATCATCCGAACATTGGGCAGATTGGCCCGCTTCAGGAGTTCCACCATCCCCCAGGGCTCTCGCGCGAGCCCGGCCCGCGAAATCTCGAGGACGACCTCCATGTCGTACTCGGCCGCCATCGCGCAGACCTCCGCCAGGTGATCGAGCCCCCGCTGCAGGTTGTCGTCCCTGCGAAGCTGGGCGTTGATCTGAGGCGCGCCAAGGAAGGCCCCGACCTCGAACATCGGCCGATACTGCGCGAGGTCCGTATCAGGCAGGACGTTGAGGCTCTCGATAAGGTCCACGGAGACGCCCAGGTCTTCGCAGACGTCCTTGAACGCCCGCCGCGCCGCGGCGTCATGCACCAGGTTTCGGTGCACCACATCCTCGGTGGGGCCCAGCTTGACGCTGATCAGGCGGCAGTCGTTGGCCTTGGCGATATGCGCCAGCCGGATAGGATCGGCCTCACTGGCCGACAGGTATTCCAGGCAGATCTCGTTCATGGCGGCAACCTCGGCCATTCGGGGCGCGGTTGTCCACCCCTCACGACCAGACGATCGGCACCTGGTTCAGCGAGACCACACCGCTGCCGGTGCTGGAGATCTTCGCCCCCGGCTGAAGGCGGAAGGGCGGCGCACGGGTCAGCCACTCCTCCAGGGCGATCACCGTCTCCCGGCGCGCCAGGTGCGAGCCGATGCAGCGGTGCGGGCCATAGCCGAAGGCGGAATGGCGGTTGGGGCTTCGCTCGAAGATCACCTCGGTGGGTCGCTCGAATTCCGCGGGGTCGCGGCTGGCCCCGCCCATGGGCATGGAGATATAGTCTCCGGCCTTGATGAATACGCCGCCCACGGTGACGTCCCGGGTGGCGATCCGCCCAGTGGTCACCACCGCATGGGTGCGGATCAGCTCCTCCACCGCGTCCGGGATCAACGACAGATCGGCCCTCAGCTTCGCCTGCTGGTCCGGGTTCGTCGCCAGGTAGTGGAAGACGTAGCTCAGCGTGCTGGTCACCGTGTCCAGGCCGCCCAGGAAGAGCATGAAGCACATGCCCATCACCTCGTCGTCGTTGGCCGGCCGCCCGTCCACCTGGCTGTTGATGGCGAAGGTGATCAGGTCGTCGGTGGGGACCTTCCGCCGCGCCTCGATCTCCACGGCCAGGTAGTCCCGCAACGCCCGGATGCCGTTCACCTGCTCATGGTGCGGGGTATGCAGGATGGTCTCCTCGATCTCCACGAGACGGTCGATCTGGTCCGCCGGCAGGCCCAGCATTTCGAGGAATATCCCCACCGGGAACGGCCGGGCGAAGTCGGCGATGACCTCGCAGGAACTGCGGCCCTTCATCTTCTCGATGAGCTCCACCGCCAGGGAGCGGACCCGCTCCTCCAGCAGCGCCATCCGCTTGGGTGAGAATATCGGGTTCATGAGGGTGCGGAACTTGCCGTGCTCCGGCGGATCGAGGTCGGTGGGGATCAGCACCCAGTTGTCGCCGATCACCTGGCCGGTCTTGCGCACCCCGCTGCTGCGGAAGGTCTCCGGGTCCTGCATGATCGTGCGGATGTCCTCGGCGTGGGTGAACACCCAGCCGCCGGTTCCGCCCACGCCGCGGGCGAACGGGGTGTAGATCGCCCGGCCCCGCGCGCGCAGGGCGTCGAAGCGCGCATAGGGATCGCGCTGGAACTCCGCATCATCCTGGAAGCGGAACTCCATCACCATCTCAGGCGGCACGTGCGCGGGGATGGGTTTCGTGGTCTGCGCCAAGGTCGCCGTATCAGCCATGGGTGCTCGCTCGCAAATGCACGTGGGCAGGCGCCCAGAATAGCGCCGCTCGTCCCCGCTTCGCTAAACCGCGCCACGGAATAAACAAGGGGGCAACCGGCATCACCTATGTCCAGGTCGCAATTGTCCAGCCGACGCGGTCAGCGGGGCCAGCGTGGGATCGGCGAATCCGCCCGCCGTTCGCGGAAGATGCTCAGGGCCAGACGCGGCCGGATGGCCAGCAGGCCCAGCCACACGGCGAGCACCAGCCCGTAGCGCAGCGCAGCCCGCAGGCGGCTCCGGCGCGGCGCTCCGCAGGGATAGAGGGCGGCGTAGTCGATGGCGGTCATGGTGGGCTCCTGTGTCGATGAGGAACCTCTAGGCGCCCGCCACGTCAGAAACGGTCGCATGGGTTTGGCGGGCGATCTCGATCTGCTCCAACAGGACGCGCTTCAGCACATCCGGCGCCACCACCTTCACCTTGGCGCCCCAGGTGAACAGGTGCCAGGCCAGCTCCAGCATGCCGCTGGCCCTGAAGCGCACCAGCACGCCCCCGTCGGCCTGCGGCTCCAGGGTCTGGTCGGCGTGGAATCGCCAGCGAAAGGCCTCCTCCGCGCCGGCGGGGGTGACCCTTAGGACCACGTCCTCGGTGTCGTCGTGATAGATGCCGAAGCTCTCGTCGGCGTAGTCCTGCAGCGAGAACGCCTCGGGCCGGGCGGCCGGCGGATCTGCGAGCGCGATGTCGAAGATCCGGTCGAGCCGCCAGTTGCGCGGGCCCACCGCGTCGGTCTCCGCCGCCACCAGGTAGTTGGACCGCCCGAACAGGACGCCCAGCGGCGTCACCCGCCGCCTCCGCCCCGGCGTAGCCCCACCCTGGTAGCGGAAGCTCAGGCCCTGCATCGCCTTCACCGCCTCGCGCACGGTCGCCAGCACCGCCTCGTCCTCGAACGGGCGGGGTCCCGCCTGCACGGCGATGGTCTCGGCCTGCAGCAGCGCCTCCAGGTCGGGCGCCAGCCTTCGCCGCGCGGCCGACCGGGTGGCCGACAGCACCTTCTGCTCCAGGGCTTGCAGCGCCCGTGCGCGGCCCTGGGCGCCCTGGGTCGCGAACAGGTCGCCGGCGCTGTGCAGCGCGGCCAGCTCGTCCGCGGTCGGCGCCTGGAACAGACCGTCCAGGCCGGCCGGGATCCGGAACCGCCGGGTGGGCGGATCGTCCACCTCCTCCAGCTGCGGGAAGACGTCCCGGACGGCGTCGCGCATCCGCTCCGCCGTGCGCCGGCCGACGCCCAGGCGCTCGGCGATCTCATCCAGGGTGAGGCCTTCGGCGGTGCTGGCCAGGAGCCGCGCCAATTCCAGTAGGCGCCCGGCCTTCTCGTGTCGCATGAGGTTACGTCCGATTCTGTCGCACCCAGGGATCAGAACCGAGCCATCGACTTTCCGCAAGGAGGACAACCGATGGCCTACCGCCGCTTCAAGCCCCGCCAACTCCGTCCGATCGTCGATCCGCGCCCGCAGCCCCTGCCCGGCGACGTGGTCGATGCCGTCCTGCGCTTCCACGACGAGGAGCACGACCAGGGCGGCGGCCGCACCCTGCTGCGCCTGTCCTCACGCCGGCTGCGCGACCGCGACGTGGCCCGCGCCCTGGGCGTCAACGCCCGCCGCGCCGCAGGCGTAGCCATCCTGTGGAACGAGCACGAGGGCGAGATCATCCGCGTCCTGGAGGGCCAGCTGGCCGCCTAGGCGGCAGCCGTCTCCGCATAGCGGGCGTCGAACACCGCCGGCAGGCTGTCGGGCAGTCCCAGAAGCGGGCCCGAGGAGAGCAGCAGCACCACCTCGTCCCCTCCAAGGCCGCCCAGCGCCGCCGTGGCGGCCTCGGCGGTGGCGGCTGCGACGGTGGTGATGCCGGTGGCCCGCACGCGGTCGAGAATCTCCTGGAAGGTGGACTGGTTGTGGCTCTGCGCGCCATGCGCCGGCGGTGGAACGACGAGAACCTTGGCGGCTCCGTCGAACACGGTGTCGTACCAGGACAGCGCGTCCCGGCTGCGCCAGGAGAAGGCGTGCGGTTCGAACACAACCACCAGCGGCCGGTTGGGATAGTGCAGCTTCACCGCCGCCACGGCGGAATGGGCCTTCTCATAGGACGACCCGAAGCCCTCGATGATCGGCACGACGGAGCGGGTCGTCAGTCGATCCAGCCGACGGCGGATGCCCGTGAAGCTCGCCACCGCGCCGGACAGCGCCGCCGCGTCCACCAAGCCTCGCTCCAGCAGCAGCGCGGAGACGCCCACGATGTTCTCGATGTTGTGCCGCCCCAGCAGCGCGGTGGCGAGCGCGACCCGCCGTCCGTCCGGCCCCACCAGGGTGAACCGCGTGGTCTCCCCATAGGCCACGCCCTCGCTGTACCAGCCGTCGCAGGGCTCGGTGTCGTACCAGACGATGGGCGCGCGGGTCTCGCCCGCCACCGCATGGATCGCCGGGTGGTCGCGCATCACCGCCAGACCCTGCGCCGGCAGGTTCCGAAGCAGATCTCGGAATGGCGCCTCATAATCCGCGAAGGTCGGGAAGACATTGACGTGGTCGTGGACCAGCGAGGTCAGCAGAAGGTCCCGCGGATGGTAGAGCGCGAACTTCGAGCGCCGGTCCGCAGGCCCCACGATATATTCGTCGCCCTCCAGCACCATCTCCGGATCGCCGCCCCAGGCCCCAGTGTCCGGCAGCGAAGGCGAAATGGCCCCGACCATCCAGCCGGGATCGCGGCCGGCCTGGCGCAGCACGTGGGCCGTCAGCGCCGCGCAGGTCGATTTTCCGAACGAGCCCGCCACCACGATGTTGTCGCGGGTGCGGGTCGCCTCGCCGATCAGCTCCGGGAAGGTCGTCACCCGCACGCCCCGCCGGCGCGCCTCGACCACCTCGGGGTTCTCGCCGCCGCCCAGCTTGGCGCTCGCCCCCAGGACCAGGAGGTCGAGGGCTCCCGGCAGGTTCCCGGCTGAGAATCGCCGGTGGAACGGGAAGCCCAGCCCCTCCACATAGGTGGACATGGGCGGGAAGACGTCCTCATCCGAGCCGGAGATCGAATGCCCAGCGCCCCGCATCACCAGGGCCGCCGCACTCATGCCCGCCCCCGCTATGCCTGTGAAATGGATGCGCATGGTCCGCCTTCCAACGCCGCGACTCAACGCCCGCGGCCGGTCCCAGGTTCGCGGCTTGCTTCGGCTCCGACAATGGGCGCGTCGCCCGGCTGCCGATGCGGCGCCGATGCGCCGGCTGTTAACTGCGGATTAACCACATCAGCGAATGTTCCGGGTGTCTTCCTTGAAGACATCCACCATCACCGACTTTCAAGGCCCGGCGCTCGCGCCGGGCTCTTTTTTGCTCGCGGTTCGCGTGCGACGCGCGGGCGCTTGCACCTATCGGCGGGACACCGTATAGCCCCGGCCCTCGACGGCCTGATCCCCGGTAGCTCAGTTGGTAGAGCAGTCGGCTGTTAACCGACTTGTCGCAGGTTCGAGTCCTGCCCGGGGAGCCATCGATCTTCCGCCACATCGGTAGCCGACGACCGCGAATTGCGCGCGGTGTGCGGTCCTGTGTGTGTGACTTGGGCGATACGACGCCCGGAGATCCACGAGCCCCGGCGATCACCGCCCTCTACTATCCCCCCCGGCGCAACGGGAGGTTTCGCCTAGCCCGCAGGCGAACGTCCGCAGATCCAGCGCGCAACAGAAAAACCCCGGCCCATGAGGGCCGGGGTCAATCTTCATTCCAGCGCCGTTCCCCGCGGGAATTGGGCTCGCTATCGGAACCGACGCTAGGTCAGTTCTTAAGCGTAGGCTTTCCGGCGGCTACGCAGGGCGGAGCCCACGCCGACGAAGCCCATGATCATCATCGCCCAGGTCGCCGGCTCAGGGATACCGACGCTGAAGGTGCCGGCGGTGTCGGCGGTGAAGGACCGCAGCAGGCCGTTGTTGCCGATCTGAAGCGGCGGGGCCAGGCCCGACAGACCGAACGAGAAGTCACGGATGTTGTAGCCCGTGAAGTCCATGAAGTCGGAAGTGAAGACCACCGAGCCGGTCGCCGTGCTATCGATATAGTTCACGCCCGAGGCGCCGTTCGGGCCCCAGAGGAAGGCGTTGGTGAAGTTGATGGTAAGCAGGTTGGTCAGGCCACCCAGCGGCAACACGCGGGTGAAGCTGATCTGACCGACGTCGATCATTTGCTCGAGGATGCCGCCCGGCGCAGGGCCGTTGGAATCCACGGCGGCCGTGCTAGCGCTGCCGCTCATGCTGAAGGTCGCATCAACGTCGTCGGCCAGGGGGTCGATGAAGGGCGGCCAAAAATCGAAATCGAACGTGGTGTTGCCGACGCTGCTGAGCGTGGCGGTGCCGTTGTTGTTGTTCGTGAAGGCGAACGAAACGGGCGGGCCGTTTTGCTGCGCTTGCGCGAAGGTGACTACCGCGGCCGAAGCCGGGGCGGCGATAAGAGCGGACGCGATGGCCGTGGCCTGCCCCCGAGGGGTGATCCATCTTCAATGTTAGTTCATGGCGGCCTCTGACGCCAAGGGTTGGGTGGGCGAGCGCGCGCTTTCCCATCGAGCTGGCGGGCTCGCCCACGGCACGATGCCGCCGCCGCGAGGGACGAAGGATTC
>CANJKG010000020.1 GCA_947474775.1 Caulobacteraceae bacterium
CTCGGGCGGCAAGGTGATCCGCGAGATCACCGCCGAGACCGGCGCCAAGGTCGACATCGGCGAGGACGGCACCATCAAGATCGCGGCGGCCGACCAGGCCAAGATCGATGCCGCCCGCGACTGGATCAAGTCCATCGCCTCGGAGCCGGAAGTGGGCCAGATCTACACCGGCAAGGTGGTGAAGATCGTCGACTTCGGCGCCTTCGTGAACTTCTTCGGCGCCAAGGACGGCCTGGTCCACGTGAGCCAGATCGCCAACGAGCGGGTGAACAAGGTCTCCGACGTGCTGGTGGAGGGCCAGTCCGTGAAGGTCAAGCTCCTGGGCTTCGACGATCGCGGCAAGACCCGCCTCTCCATGAAGATCGTCGATCAGGAGACCGGTGAGGATCTGACCGCCAAACAGGCGGCCGACGCGGAAGCCTAGAGCCTCCCACATCGGTGAACCGATCAGGCGGCCGCTGCGATGCGGCCGCCATTTTCGTTCGCCTGGGAAGGTTGGCCCGACTCTCGCAGGAGGCGACTGGAGACCTTCACAGGTGTCCCGCCGTGAGACACGTCATCCTCGCTTCCGCCGCCGCCCTGGCCCTGCTGACGCCGTCCGTGGCGTCGGCCGCCAACCTGCTGGCCAACGGCGGCTTCGAACAGACCAGCGGCTCTTTCGAGGGCTGGGGCGGCTGGACCTTCTATTCGGGCGGCCCCAACCCGCTGCCGGGCTGGACGGTGAGTTTCGGCAGCGTCGACGTCACCAACAACCAGTCCGGCTGGTCGCCGGCCTCGGAGGGCTTCAACTCGCTCGACATCAACGGCTGGAGCCGTGGCGAGATCGCCCAGACCTTCGCCACCGTGATCGGCCAGCTCTACAGCGTGACCTTCGACTATTCGCGCAACGCCGCCGCCGCGCCGAGCCCGGCCACCGCCACGGTGAGCGCCGGCGCCGGCGCCTTCAACGTCAGCGCGCCCTACGACACCGGCCTGTTCGGGACGGTGGGCGCCATGCGCTGGCAGAGCGGCGGCTTCTCCTTCGTGGGCACGGGCCTGGACACCATCCGGCTCACCGCCACGGTCGAGGGCAATGGCGGCGTCTTCTTCGACAACATCTCCGTGGGCGCGCTGACACCCAGCGGCGCCGTGCCCGAGCCCGCTGCGTGGGCGATGATGATCGTGGGTGTGGGTCTCACCGGCGCGACCCTGCGCCGTCGCCGGACCCCGGCCCGCGTCACGGCCTGACGGGGAAACATTCCACCCAGCCTTGCGGCGGTCGCAGCGATGCGGCCGCCGTCTTCTTTTTGGAAGATCAGGCCGTCGCCGTACGCCGGCGGCGCAGCGCCGCGCCGATCCCGGCGAAGCCCAGGATCATCAGCGCCCAGGCGTCCGGTTCCGGCACACCGGGGCCCACGTCGGGCAGGCCGAACTCGATGTCGTCCACGGCGAAGGTATCGGTGGAGGTGAAGGTGACGTTGATCAGCCAGGCCGGGCCGTAGTCCGACAGCAGGACGAGGTGCTGCATCGGGTCCGAGCCGCTGGTCTGGAGCTCGCCCACCACCACCACGTCGTCCAAGTCGGGATCGTAGCCGTAGAGGGTGGCGAAGACGGTGGCTGCGCCGGGGGTGACCCAAGCGCCCAGGGCCGGCCAGAGGTCGACACCGTCGAAATGCCAGTCGCCGCTTGTCTGCCGGGTGGAGATGGTGGTCCCTACGTAGACGTTGGAGCCGGAACGTGGCGCGAAGCCCGCGCCCGCGCCATCGACCACCGTCCCGCCGAAGATGTAGGTGTCGTTCCCCGGGTAGTAGATGTTCGTCGTTCCGGGAGAAACCTCCTCGAAATCAGCCACCGTCTGGAAGCCGATGGTGTGCAGGGCCTGGGCCGGCGCCGCCACGGCGAGCGCCACGAATGCCGCCGCCGCCATCACTTGAAAACGCATGCCGCCCTCCGCCTGCCATAGCTGGGCTATAGGGTCGCGGTCGGCGAGGCAATGGGACTCGCCTGGTTAGGGAAGTTCGCCGCTCACCGCCCAAATCAGGGCGCGGACGCCCTAGAATGAGCCGTAACCCCGCGCCATGGCGGCGGCGAAGATCAGCAACAGCGGAAACAGCGCCAGTTCCGCCTGCACCAGCCCACGCACCTTGCGGACTTCGGCGTCGCTCAGCGCGGCGCCGGCGCGGCGGGCCTTGATGAACAGGAGGGTGGGCGGCGCCGACAGCAGGCCGATCAGGGCGAAGGTCGCGATCTTGGCCCAGAAGAAGCCGTTGTGGACATAGTAGTCCCACCCCTTGGCCGTCATAGCCGCGCGGCCGAACCCCACCGCCAGGATGAGGACGGCGGCCAGGCCATAGAGGGCGTCCACCCCGACCGCGCGCCGGACGGCGGCGGCGTCCATGCCAGGCCGGACCAGCATCAGCTCGACGACCAGCACGCCGAACAGGGTGAAGATCAGCAGGTGGTGGAAGACGGCTAGAGCAAGATCGAGCACGGCGCACTTCTCCAATAGATCCAGCGGGCGGCGGCCGGAGCTTACAGGAGGCGTCTCCCGCCGCGCTACCGGCGCGCCTTGCGGGCGGCGTACTTGGCGTCGCGCTTGGCCTGGGCCTCGGCCTTGGTCAGTTGCTTGCGTTCCTTGCGATCGCCGCGCTTGGCGGCCAGGGCCGCGGCCTCGGCGGCGGCGATCGCCTCGACGTCGGCGGCGCGGGCGGCGGCGACGGCTTCGGCGGCGGCGGCCTTCTCCGCGGCGCGGGCCTCGCGCACCCCCTGCAACTCGGCGGCCCTCATCGCTTCACGCTGGTCGAACAGCGGGTCGGTGACCGCCGCCTTGGGTTTCATCTTGGCGAGCAGCGCCGCCTTGGCCTCGGTCGCGGCGGCCAGGCGGTCCGTGAGGCCCGTGCCTTTCAGGTCTCTCCCCATGTGGGATCTTTCTGCTGATCCGACGCCGGTCGCGCAGGAAGAGGGCCCAGCCTACAGGAAAAAGGGGCGGTTCGGGCGCAAAAACGAAAAGGCCCGCCGTCGCCAGCGGGCCATTCGTACTAACTGAGGACCGGCGTCTACCCGCGCAGCTTGCGCAGCAGGATGTCCAGGTCGCGGGCGATCACCGGGTCCTCCGCCTTCAGCGCCTCGATGCGACGCACGGCGTGCAGCACCGTGGTGTGGTCGCGACCCCCGAAGCGGCGGCCGATGTCGGGCAGCGAGCGCGTGGTGATCTGCTTGGCCAGCCACATGGCCACTTGGCGCGGCCGGGCGACCACGCGGGCGCGGCGCTCCGAGATCAGGTCGGCCTGCTTCAGCTGATAGTGCTCGGCCACGACCTTCTGGATCTGGTCCACGGTCACCCGGCGCTCGCTGCAGGCCAGGTGCGGCCGCAGGATGGCCTGGGCCTCGTCCAGGCCGAGGCGGGCGAGGTCGGCGCCCACGCGGGCCACCAGGGTATTCAGGGCGCCTTCCAGCTCGCGGACGCTGTCGGTGAAGCGGTCGGCAAGGAACTGGAGGACCTCCGGCTTGGCGGAGGGGTGGAAGCGGCCCTGCTGCGCCAGGGTGGCCAGCTTGCGCTCCAGTATGCCCAGGCGCAGGGTCCGGTCGGCGGGCTCGATGCCGCAGACCAGGCCGGCCTGCAGGTGCGAGCGGAGCCTGGGCTCCATGTCGGTCAGCTCGTTCGGCGAGCGATCGGCGGTCATCACCACCCGGCGGCCGTCCTCCACCAAGGCGATGAGCGTATGGAACAATTCCTCCTGGGTGGAGGGCTTGCCGGCCACGAAATGCACGTCGTCGATCAGCAGCAGGTCGGCGTTGCGCAGTTCGTCCTTGAAGGCGGCGGTCTGGCGATCCTGCAGGGCCTTGACGAAGGTGGTCGTGAACCGCTCTGCGGTCAGGTAGACGACCCGCCTGGTGGGCTCGTTGCGCATGGCCTCCCAGGCCAGGGCATTGAGCAGGTGGGTCTTCCCGAAGCCGTAGGGGCCGTGGAACATCACGGGGTTGAAATGGCCATCGGCCCAGGAGGCCACGCGGCGGGCCACGGCGAAGGCGAATTCGTTGGCCGGGCCGGAGACGAAGGTGTCGAAGGTGAAGCGCTCCTGAAGGCCTTGCAGGCGGCCCTGACGGACGGCGGGGGCGGGCTCGGCTGCCTCCACTTCGAACACCGCCGGCGCAGCCACTGGCGGGACGGAGACGGGCGGCGGCGGCAGGGTGTCGAATTCCAGGCGCGACTTCAGATCCAGGCGGCGGCCCCGCGGATCGTTCTGCGCCCACAGCTCGCCGATGCGCCGCCAGGCATGCCGCCGAATCCAGTCGCGCGCGACGCCCGTGGCGGCCACCAGGCACACCTCGTCACCGGCCTCGCGCAGAGCCGCCTGGCCGAGCCAGGAGCCGAAAGTCGCTTCGCCCAACTCATGCCTCAGGACCTGGCAAGTCTTCGTCCAGACGGCTCCCGCAGGTGCGTTCGCCATGGCTTCCGCCATCCCTCCGCTCGTCATCCTCGCCAACCCCATCCACAGCCCACGCGCGCGACCTCGCCACGCGTTCCGACATACGCTTTATTCAACAAAAACAAGATCTTCCCCGGCGAACGCACATGTTCCGCCGGCGCTCGTATCCCATCCGGTTTCAGAGAGAAGACGCCTGTAACGGCATCAACACTAGTCGGGGCCATCCGGGGGTCAACGGGGATTCTTAATGCCTTCTGCGGATATTTTCGTTGACTCGCCCGGGACCCCTTTTGGCCCAAGGGAAACGCCAAACGACGGTCCGTGGCCTGAGAAGATTCGTCGCATCCGAGTGCGTCGCAGCATGCCCAGACGCACACGAAAACGGCGCCCAAATGGGCGCCGTCCCGGACGATTTCCCTTGTGACGCGAACTGCATCAGATCGCCTCAGGCAGCCGGCAGCTTCTTCAGCTGGGCGGCCAGGCGCGAGACCTTCCGCGAGCCTGTGTTCCTGTGCACCACGCCCTTGGAGACGGCCCGCATCAGCTCGGACTGGGCCTTGACGAAGGCGTCCTTGGCGGCCGTCGCGTCGCCGGAGGTCAGGGCCTCCTCGAACTTGCGCAGGAAGGTGCGCACGCGCGAGCGGCGGGCGGTGTTGACTTCGGTGCGCCGCGCGATCTTGCGGACGGCCTTCTTGGCGCCGGGCGTATTGGCCATGGGGTCTCAGCTCTTCCAAATACAAAAGCGCGCCCGACGGAACGGGCAGCGAAAATCGGAAGCGCGGATATAGGGGAAGAGGCCTGCGCGGTCAACGGCTGCCTCCCTTGTCCGAAGATGACGGATAAGGCTAGCGCCCCTTGAAATCGGGCTTCCGCTTCTCGACGAAGGCGGCCATCCCTTCCTTCTGGTCCTCGAAGGCGAAGAGCGAGTGGAACAGGCGACGCTCGATCGCCACGCCGGCGGTCAGGGTGGTCTCATAGGCTGTCTGCACCAGCTCCTTGTTCATCAGGACGGCCAGCGGCGACTGGCCAGCGATCTTGCGCGCCGCGGCCAGGGCTTCGTCGATCAGCTTGTCGGTCGGGACGACGCGTGAGACCAGGCCCGAACGTTCGGCCTCGGCGGCGTCCATCATCCGGCCGGTGAGCGCCATCTCCATGGCCTTGGACTTGCCCACGAAGCGGGTGAGGCGCTGAGTGCCGCCCAGACCCGGCATTACGCCCAGGTTGATCTCCGGCTGGCCGAACTTGGCCGTCTCGGAGGCGATGATGAAGTCGCACATCATGGCAAGCTCGCAGCCGCCGCCGAGCGCGAAGCCCGACACCGCGGCGATCACCGGTTTGCGGAACTGCTCCAGCTTGCGCGCCGCGGCGGTGAAATAGTCGGCGGCGAACATCTCGGCATAGGACTTGTCGGACATCTCCTTGATGTCGGCGCCGGCAGCGAAGGCCTTCTCGGAGCCGGTGATCACCAGGCAGCGGACGGCGGCGTCGATGGTGGCGGCGTCCAGGACCTGGCCGAGCTCGGCGAGCAGTTCGCTGTTGAGCGCGTTCAGGGCCTCAGGGCGGTTGAGGCGGACCAGCGTCACGCCGTCGCTCGTCTCTACGATAAGGGTCTTGAAGCTCATGGCGGCCTCCGCGGGACTGGTGGAGCTCCGCCTTAAGGGCCCGAGACGGAATAGCCAAGCGCCCGCAGCCGGGTCGGGACGCCCTGGCGCCCGATCAGGTGGGCCACGCCCACCACCACCACCGTGCGGCCGGACCCCTTCAGCCGCGCGTCCAGGGTCCGCACCCAGCGGGCGTTGCGGGCGTCCACCAGGCGCGCGTAGAGGCCGGGCGAGACCTTCCGCATCGGCGCCATGGTCTTCCGCTCGATCCAGCGCAGGTCCTTGGCCATCCACGCCCGGATGAGGTCGGCGGCGGGATCCGGATCCTTCTCCAGCTCATTCAGTGTCTCGCTCAGGGCGATGATCTGCTCGTTCAGCGGCGTCTCCGCTGCGACGGAGAGCTGCTCTTGCGGCGTCTCGAATGCCCGGCGGGCGACCGAGACTGGGGTGGCGGCCTGCACCGCCGCCTCGACGCCATAGGTGGCCGAGGCGCCGGCCCGCCGGAACGCGGCGACCACCACGGCCACCTCCGCCAGCCAGGGCTGCAGCCGATCGAGGGCCACGGGATCGAGGCCGTGGACCTTGGCAGCCTTCAGCAGGGCTTCGGCGTCGGCCGGCGGCAGCAGGCGGAACAGGGACTGGTCGGGCGCCAGGGTCCCCAGCCTCTGGGCCACGCGCGCCGTCTCCGCCTCGGTGGCGGAATCTTCGTGAAGCTCGAACCAGAGATCGTCAGCGCGCGCCAGTACGGCGTCCAGCGCCGCGGTCTTCCACGGCAGGTCCGGCGGCAGCAGGTGGACCGACCCCACCAGCACGACCTCTGAATCCCGGTCGCGGACCACCCACACGGGCGCCTCCGCCAGGGCCGGCGACGCGGCGGCAAGGACCGCCAGCGCAAGCAGGAAAGCTCTGATCATCCCGCGCCTATCGCTGGCAAACGGGGCAATAGAAGGTCGAACGGCCGGCCTGGACCTTGCGCGCGATGATTCCGCGGCAGCCGTCGTTGCAGCAGGGCTGCCCCTCCCGGTCGTAGGCGCGGAAGCGGTGCTGGAAATAGCCCAGGGCGCCATCTGTCTGAGCGAAGTCACGCAGGGACGAGCCTCCGGCGGCGATCGCCTCCTCCAGGACGGCGCGCACGTTCGCCACCAGGGCGTCAAGGCGGGCCGCCGCGATCCGGCCGGCGGGCTTGAAGGGCGAGATGCGTGTGCGGTTCAGCGCCTCGCAGACGTAGATGTTGCCCAGACCCGCGACGATTCGCTGGTCGAGCAGGAGGGTCTTGGGGCCCTGCCTGCGCCCGGCGAAGGCGGCCCTCAGGCAGGCGCCGGTGAAGGCCGCCGACAGCGGCTCCGGACCCAGGCCGGCGAACCATGGATGCAGGTCGAGCGTGGCGGTGTTGACCAGGGCCATGTAGCCGAACCGGCGAGGATCATAATAGGTCACCCGCGCCCCGCCCTCGACCTCGAAGACCACGTGGGCGTGCTTGGCGTCGACCGGTGGCGCGTAGTGGAACTCGCCCGGCCGGGACGAGCCCTCTGGCCGGTCGATCTCGAAGCGACCGCTCATCCCCAGGTGCATCACCAGGGTGTCCTCACGGTCGAGCCTGGCCATTAGGTACTTGGCCCGCCGGTCGAGCGCCGTGATGGTCGCGCCCGTCAGCTGCTGGACGAAGTTCACCGGAAGCGGGAAGCGCAGGTCCGGCCGGCGCGCCTCCACCCGGGTCAGCCGGCGACCCTCCAGGACGGGCGCCAGGCCCCGGCGCACGGTCTCGACCTCGGGAAGTTCAGGCATGGCCAAGGCTTGGCACGTCGTGACCCGGGCGATCAATGGGGCTATGAGGCGGCCATGACCGGACCGGCCGCCACCTTCGGCTTTCGCGACGTGGACCCTAGCGCCAAGCCCGGCCTGGTGCGCGGCGTGTTTGACCGGGTGGCCGACCGCTACGACCTGATGAACGACCTGATGAGCGGGGGCGTCCACCGGCTGTGGAAGGACGCCGCCGCCGCCCGGTTGAATCTCCAGCCCGGCGAGACCGTCGTCGACTGCGCCGGCGGCACCGGCGACATGGCCCGGCGCTACGCCCGCATGGCCAGGCGCGCCCAGCTTCGTCGGGGCGGCGCCGACGCCCGGGTGGTGGTGGTGGACTACAACGCCGAGATGATCGCCGCGGGCATCCGAAAGGGCTCGGAGCCGGAGATCGCCTGGGCGGTGGGCGACGCCCAGCGACTGCCGCTGCCGGACGACAGCGCCGAGGCCTATTCCATCGCCTTCGGGATCCGCAACGTCACCGATATCGCGGGCGCCCTGCGCGAGGCGCGCCGGGTGCTGAAGCCGGGCGGGCGGTTCCTGTGCCTGGAGTTCTCCCGCCCCGCCACCGAGGCCCTGCGCAAGGCCTACGACGCCTATTCCTTCAGGGTGATCCCGGCCATCGGCGCGCGGGTGGCCGGAGACCGTGACTCCTACCAGTACCTGGTGGAGAGCATCCGCCGGTTCCCCGACCAAAAGACCTTCGCCGGGATGATCGCCGAGGCCGGCTTCTCCCGGGTGGAGTTCACCAACTTCACCGCGGGCGTCTGCGCCCTGCACACCGCGCGGGCGATCTGACGCCGATGGCAGGCGCGTGACCAGCCTGGGGGCCTTCGGGCGGATGCTGGGCGCGGTGTGGACGCTGGCGCGCAACGACGCCATGCTGCCCGCCGAGCTGGACCACCTCTATTCCGCCGGCGTGCGGGCGGCGGCGGGGCCGCTGCGGCTGCTAGCCGGGCGGCGCGGACGCCAGGGCCGGCCGGGGGAGCGGCTGGCGCGGTCGCTGGAACGGCTGGGTCCGGTGGCGATCAAGCTCGGCCAGTTGCTGTCCACCCGGGCCGACATCTTCGGCCGCGCCTTCGCCGAGGACCTGTCGCGGCTGAAGGACAAGCTCGACCCATTTCCTAACGCGCAGGCCCGCGCGACGGTGGAGGCGAGCCTGGGCCGGCCCATCGACAGCCTGTTCGCCAGCTTCGGCGAGGCGGTGGCCGCCGCCTCTCTGGCCCAGGCGCACGAGGCGGTGCTGCTGGACGGGCGCAAGGTGGCGGTGAAGGTGCTGCGGCCGGGGATCGAGGGCCGGGTGGCGGCCGACGCGGCGGCCCTGTCGCTGGCGGCCCGGCTGATCGAGCGCTGGGCGCCGCCGGCCCGCCGCCTGGAGCCCCAGGCGCTGGCGGCCACCGTGATCCGCGCCACGAAGCTGGAGCTGGACCTGCGGCTGGAGGCCGCCGGGGCCGACGAGCTGGCCCAGGTGATGGCCAGGGATGGCTACATGAGCGCCCCCGCCGTGGTCTGGGACGGCGTCGGCAAGCGGGTGCTGACCCTGGAATGGGCGGTGGGCTGGCCGCTGTCCGACGACGCCGCCCTGGTCCAGCCGGGACTGGATCGCAAGGCCCTGGCTGACAATCTCACCCGCGCCTTCCTGGCCCAGGCCCTGGACCACGGCGTGTTCCACGCCGACCTGCACGAGGGGAACCTGTTCGTCGCCGCGCCTGACCGGCTGTCGGCGGTGGACTTCGGGATCATCGGCCGACTGGGCCAGGCCGAACGGCGCTACCTGGCCGAGATCCTGTGGGGGTTCCTGGAGCGCGACTACCTGCGCGTCGCCCGCAGCCACTTCGGCGCCGGCTATGTGCCGCGCGGGCACAGCGTCGAGGCCTTCGCCCAGGCCCTGCGCGCGGTGGGCGAGCCGGTGTTCGGCCGCGCTGCCAGCCAGGTCTCCATGAGCCGGGTGCTGACCCAGCTGTTCGAGATCACCGCCCTCTACGACATGCGGCTGCGGCCGGAGCTGGTGCTGCTGCAGAAGACCATGATGACCGTGGAGGGCGTGGCCCGTCGCATAGATCCGGAGCACGACATCTGGGCCGCCTCCGATCCCGTGGTGCGGCGGTTCATGACCCGCGAACTGTCGCCCGCCACCCAGGCCAGACGGTTTGGCGAGGAGGCGCTGCAGGCGCTCCGCAATCTCGCCCAGATGCTGCAGGACCCGCCGGCGCCCGCTGCCGTGGTGGTGGCGGAGCCCCCGCCGCGCCCGTCCCGGCTCGGCTGGTTCGCGCTCGGCGCCCTGGCCTCTGGAGCCGCCTTTCTCGCTGCAGCCCACTTCTATTAGGCCTCGTCGTCCCGGTCGGCGCGGGAGGCGCGGCGTTCGGAGCGACCGGCCTCGCGGGTCTTCTGCTCGGCCCAGTAGGCCTTGCCGTCGTCGGGCTTGAACATGGTGCGCGGCGCCCCGTCCTTGGTGGCGATGGCGAAGACGTTGCCCTTGGGGTCGTAGATCAGGGTGTCGCCGTTGGACCGCTTCAGCGTCTCGGCGCCGGCCGGTGGGTGGTCGACGAAGGCGTGGGCCTTCTCCACGAACTGGTCGAGGGTCCGGGCGCCGAAGGCCTCGCCGTTGCGGGCGAAGGCCCGCTCGGCGTTCTCCTGGGCGGAGTAGCGGCGAGTGGCCGACCACATGGGCTTGCCGGCCACCAGCGGGGTCGCCTCGGCGCGGCGATCCTCGCGCTCCGTCCTGCCGGAGCGGGCCGGCGGCTCGGCGTTGGCCATCTGGGTCCCGGCCGCCTGTTGGGTGGCCACCGCCGACGGCCCGTTGTCGCACGCGGTCAGCAGGGCGACCACCGCCGTCACACAGAGCGCCGCCACCGGCGCCATCCTCAATCCAGCCATCACGAAAATCCCATTCCAGGTGAAGGAGGGAACAAATAAAGAACACTTACGCGGGTTTGTCCAGAGGCTGCTTTCGGCCTAGATCACACGCCGTTCGAAGGGGGCAAAACGCTTTGCCGGAAGCCGAAGACCCAAAGCGCGTCCTGCTGATCGTCGGCGGGGGCATCGCCGCCTACAAGGCGCTGGAGCTGACGCGCCTGCTGCGTAAGGCCGGCGTGGCCGTGCGCCCGATCCTCACCAGCGCCGGCGCCCAGTTCGTCACGCCGCTGTCCCTGGCCGCCCTGGCCGAGGACAAGGTCTATCAGGACCTCTTTTCCCTCACAGACGAGGCGGAGATGGGCCACATCGAGCTCTCCCGCTCGGCCGACCTGGTGGTGGTCGCCCCCGCCACCGCCGACCTGATGGCCAAGGCCGCGGGCGGACAGGCGGGCGACCTGGCGTCCACGACTCTGCTCGCCACCGACAAGCCGGTGCTGATGGCGCCGGCCATGAACGTGCGCATGTGGGAGCACCCGGCCACCCAGCGGAACCTGGCGACCCTCAAGGGCGACGGCGTGCTGTTCGCGGGTCCCGACGAGGGGGCCATGGCCTGCGGCGAGTTCGGAGAAGGCCGCATGGCCGAGCCCGCCGCCATCCTTCAGGCGATCCTGGAGGCCCTGGCGGGCGCGGCCGCGAAGCCCTTGGCCGGCAGGCGCGCCATCGTCACCGCCGGCCCCACCGCCGAGGCCATCGACCCGGTGCGGGTAATCACCAACCGCTCCTCCGGCAAGCAGGGCTACGCCATCGCCAGCGCTCTGGCGGCCCTTGGATGCGACGTCACCCTGGTGAGCGGGCCGACCGCCCTGGCCGCCCCAGCCGGCGTGACGCGCGTGGCCGTGGAGAGCGCCCGCGACATGCTGGCCGCCTGCGAGGCGGCCCTGCCGGCGGACATCGCCGTCTGCGTCGCCGCCGTGGCCGATTGGCGGCCGGAGACCTGCGGCCAGGTCAAGATCAAGAAGGGCTCGGGCCAGGCGCCCTCCGTCGCCCTGGTGGAGAACCCGGACATCCTGGCCATGCTCTCCACCTCGAAGGCGCGGCCGCGCCTTGTGGTGGGCTTCGCCGCCGAGACCAACGACGTGGAGGCCCACGCCCAGGCCAAGCTGGCGCGCAAGGGCTGCGACTGGATCGTCGCCAACGACGTCAGCATCGAAGGGACCATGGGCGGCGACCGCAACGCCGTAGCCATCGTCTCCAAGTCCGGAATCGAGCGCTGGGCCGACGCGCCGAAGGCCGAGATCGCCCGCAAGCTGGCCGCCCGTATCGCTCAGGAGCTCAAGTGAGCCTGCCGCCTATCCCGATCACCCGCCTGCCCCATGCGCAGGGCCTGCCGTTGCCCGCCTACGAGACCGCCCAGGCCGCCGGCATGGACCTGCGCGCCGCCGTCCCGGAGGACGAGCCGCTGGTGCTGCGGCCCGGCGACCGCTTTCCCGTGCCCACCGGCATCGCCTTCGCCCTGCCGCCCGGCTTCGAGGGCCAGGTTCGGCCGCGTTCGGGCCTCGCCTTCAAGTCCGGGGTCACCTGCCTGAACTCGCCCGGGACGATCGACGCCGACTACCGCGGCGAGGTGAAGGTGATCCTGATCAACCACGGCGCCGAAGCCTTCACGGTCCGCCGCGGCGACCGCATCGCCCAGCTGCTGATCTCGCCGGTGACCCAGGCCAGTTGGGCGGAAGTCGACACCCTCGACGAAACCGCGCGCGGCGCCGGCGGATTCGGCTCGACGGGCGGACGCTAGCGGTGGCCCACGACGCCCCCGAGGATGGCTGGAAACATTCGGGGGTGCGGGTGATCCCGGGCGACAGCCTGGACGAGAACACCGCCCAGACGCCGGGAATGAACCGGGCCGCCGCCATCAACCTGGCCCGCGTGGGCGCCCAGAAGATCTGGGCCGGGACCGTCCATATCCACGCCAACGCCAAGACGGGCGCCCACCATCACGGCGAGCTGGAGAGCGTGATCTACGTGGTCCGCGGCCAGGCGCGGATGCGCTGGGGCGAGAGCCTGGAGTTCACCGCCGAGGCGGGGCCGGGAGATTTCATCTACGTCCCGCCCTTCGTGCCGCACCAGGAGATCAACGCCTCCACCGATGAGGACCTGGAATGTGTGCTGGTGCGCAGCGACAGCGAGGCGGTGGTGGTCAACCTGGACATCGAGCCGGCCGAGAAGCCCGAGGCCGTGGCCTGGGTCGATCCCATCCACAAGGAGCCGGGCTAGGCGGGCTCCTTGGCTTGTTCCGCTTCCTTGAGGGCGGCCAGCATGCAGGCCGAAGTCGGCAGGGCCTCCACATCCACGTGATGGGCGGGATTCCAGAGGTGCGAGCGCAGGATCGCCTTTGGGCACTGGATGTAGCAGGCGTCCACCGTGATCACGATGGCCGAGCGCGGCGGCGCGCCCTCGACCACGAAGGTCTCCAGCAACCCCGGATCGGTTGAGATGGCCGCCCGGCCGTTGACCCGGAAGGTAGTCCCCGACCCAGGTAACAGGAACAGCAGCGCCACGCGCGGGTCGCGGACGATGTTCCGCAGGCTGTCGATGCGGTTGTTGCCTCGGTGGTCGGGCATCAGCAGGGTCTGCTCGTCGACCACCCGCACGAAGCCCGGCTCGCCGCCCCGCGGGCTGCAATCCAGCCCTTCGGGCCCCGAGGTCGCCAGCGCCATGAACGGCGAGGCCTCGATCAAGGCGCGATAATGCGCCGTGATCCGCCCGACCTCCTTGATCAGCGCGCCCGGTGGGACGGGGCTGTCGTAGAGAGCTTCCAACTCGTCGAGCGACCGGACGATCATGGATCCGATCCTGGCGTCATCACCTATCCCTTGCAGGACCAGTTGGCGGCTTCGAAGACCGCGCCTTCCACCTTGGCCTTCGTCTTGTCGAACACCGACTTCAGCGGGTAGGGGCAGACCAGGAACTCCCGCGAAGCGCCGCCCGGCGGGGGCACCACGGCGCCCGACTCCAGGGTCTGGGCGCGGTCCAGGAAGGCGAGCTTCGCCCGGTCGACGCTGTGCATCACCACCCCGGCCGGCTTCTTGCCCTGTTCCACCCACGCGATCAGCTCGGATAGAAGGCGGTCGGGGGCGTCGGCCGGGCCCGTCCCGCCGCCGCAATGGCCCTGGCCGGGGATCGGATAGAGCGCCAGGAAGTTCGAGACGCGGTCGGCCCCCATCTTCGCCTCGAGGATCTTCACATACTTCTCCAGCCCGATGGCCGAACAGCAGGGATCGCTGGAGCCCACCCAAGTCATGACCTTGCCGGTCTTCTCCATGGGCGTGAGGTCCGGGAGACGGTGGAAGCCCGTCTTGTCCGCCGCCGCCGTCCAGGCGTCGATGTGCGCCTGGTTCTTCAGGTCGAAGTCCCGCAGCACGTCGTACTCGGGTCCGAACAGCCCGCGCGCCGTGGTGTTGGGGATGGAGTAGGTCCCAGGGCTTGGCTTGCCCTGGGTGTTGTCCGGGGCCCAGGGCGGCGGCTGGCTTCCCAGGAACATCGACCAGGTGCTCATATTGGAGATCGGCATCGCCTCCTGGAGGAGGTCGCCCTTTGGCCCGCGCGGCCCATCGAGGATCGCCTTGATGCTGGTGATCTCCGGCTGGGTCAGGCAGTCGGGGCCGTCGCCTTTTTTGCATTTCAGCCTCGCCACGTCGTACTTGCAGAGCCGCGAGTCCCATATCACGCCGTCCTTGGCGCCATCGGTCATGTCGCAGGCTGCGGTGACCCTGGCCTCCACCATCTTCAGCTTGGCCGGAGAGAGCCAGGAGCCGGGCTCGCGGGTCATCTCCTTGGCGGCGTGGATGAACTTCATCATCCCGATGGAACCCTGAGGGCCCACGCGCGACTGGCCGAGCAGGATACCGTCATAGTCCTCGGGATGCATCATGGCCGCCTCGCCGCCCATGCGTCCGCCGCCCGAGCAGCCGGAGTGGTAACGCCACATCTTCTCCACGCCGTAGTAGGCCCTGGTGATCTTCTGGGCGGCCTGGGTGGTGACGTGGGCGCCGCGGTGGGTGTGGTCGAGCGCCATCGTCGGGTCGCTCAGGAAGCTCCAGCCGGCGAACTTGGCGGTCAGGTGGCCGGTGTCGGTCCCGGCCACCGCGAAGCCCGCCTTCATCGGGTTGCCGCCCGGGATCTGGGAGGTCGTCGGCACATAACCGGCCGTGCCGCCCAGGCCGACGAAGTAGAAGCGGCCCTTCCAGTTGCTCTTCTCCGGCAGCTGCAGGCGGAAATTGTTGATGCCCGGCCCGGGATTTGAGGTGAGGACGTAGCCGTCGACCCGGCAATGCCGCACGGGCGTGTCCTGCATCTCGGCCTGGACGATGTGCGCCTCGGGCGCCGCGCGCTGGATGGCCGCCACATTGCAGGCCAGGCCGGCCTGCTGCGCCGTGGCGCCGCCCACGCCGCCGACGACCAGCGCTATCGAAGCGCCCGCGATCCGCATCCTGCGCCGCATGTCTCTCTCCCTGTGATCATCGCCGGCGCCCCGCCGGACACAGCTCTTTCGGCCGCCGCGGAACTATCGCCCCAAAGCCGGCGCAGGTTCAACCATGCCGTCGAGGCGCCGCATCCGGCGATGATGTAGGGTGGGGCAAATCCTGGGAGTCGCCCGATGAGGCTTTCAACGCCGCGAATTCACCCCGTCACCGACGCGGATATGGACGACGAGCAGCGGGAGGTGATCGAAAGCCTCACCGAGGGCCGCCGCAGATTGAACGTCTACCGGACCCTGGCGCGCGCGCCAAAGGCCCTGAAGGCCTACCTCGCCTGGGGGAGTTATATCGTCTCCAAGCGCAATGCCTTAAGCCCCCGCGAGCGGGAGATCGTCATCCTGCGGGTGGGCGTGCTTTGCCGCTCCGGCTACGAGGTCGCCCAGCACACGCGCATCGCCCTGGAGACCGGGATGTCGGCGCAGGAGATCGCCCACATCAAGGAAGGCGCAGAGGCCGGCTGGCCGCCCGCCGAGGCCGCCCTGATCCGGGCCGCCGACGAACTGGTGGCCGACCACTTTGTGAGCGAGGCGACCTGGACCGTGCTCAGGAGCGCCTACAGCGAGAAGCAGTGCGTGGACGTGGTGCTGACCGCCGGCCAGTACGTGCAGACCTGCATGTTCCTCAACACCTTCGGCGTGCAGGTGGAGGCCGGCTGAGGCGCCGGCTGCACGCAATCTCCTTTGAGCGCGGTCCAGGAATCGACACAAGCCGGCGTTAGTCGGCCGCCGTCGCCTGGGGAACTCCACCTTTGCTCGCCGCCCTGTTCGCCGCCTCCGCGCTCACCCTGCCGGGCGCCGCGGACCTGCCGAAGCTGCCGCCGATCCGGCGCGAGCCGCAAGTCACCTATGTGGACCGCTCAGGCGCCGTCCTGGGCGTGCGCGGCGGCCGGTTCGCGCCACCGGTGGATGTGGCCCGACTGCCGGCCTACGTGCCCGCCGCCTTCGTCGCCATCGAAGACCGAAGGTTCTATTCGCACCAAGGCTTCGATCCCGTGGGCATCGGCCGCGCCATCATGACCAACCTGGGCGAGGGACGCGCGGCCCAGGGCGCCTCGACGATCACCCAGCAGCTGGCCCGCAACCTGTTCCTCAGCGCCGACCGCACGATGGAGCGCAAGGCCAACGAGCTGGTCTATTCCATCCAGCTGGAGCGCACCTATTCCAAGCGCCAGATCCTGGGGCTCTACCTCAGCCGGGTCTATTTCGGCGCCGGCGCCTACGGGCTGGAGGCGGCGTCGCAGCGCTACTTCAACAAGCCCGCCGCCCGCCTGAGCGTGCGCGAGGCCGCGACGCTCGCCGGCATTCTGAAGTCGCCCACCAACTACAATCCAGTGGAGCAGCCGGAGGCCTCGGAGGCGCGCACCCGGCTGGTGCTGGACGCCATGATGGAGACCGGTGCGATCACCCCCGCCGAGCGCACCAAGGCGCTGGCCCAGAAGCCCAGGGTCTGGAAGAGCGCGGCCACCGCGCCCGCCCAGTATTTCGTCGACTGGGTGGACGGCCAGGCGCGCCGGCTGGTGGGCGCGCCGCGCGCGGACATGGTGGTGGAGACCACCCTGGACCTCTCCATGGAAACCACCGCCGCCGACCAGGTGCGTACGATGGTCGCCCGCCAGAACCTGAAGGCCGCCCAGGCCGCGGTGGTGGCCGTCGACGGCGCGGGCCGGGTGCGGGCGATGGTGGGCGGGGTGGACTATCGCGCCGCGCCCTTCAACCGCGCGGTGGACGCCCATCGACAGGCCGGATCGGCCTGGAAGCCGTTCGTGTACCTGGCCGCCCTGGAGGCCGGCCGCCTCCCCGACACCGTGGTGACCGACGAGCCCTTCGCCATCGGCGCCTGGTCGCCGCGCAATTACGACGAGGGCTTCCTGGGGCCGATCACCCTGGAAGTCGCGCTGGCGAATTCGGTGAACACGGTGGCCGCCCGCCTGGCCGACGAAGTGGGTCGTGAAGCGGTCGCCGGCGCGGCGCACCGCCTAGGGATTGCGTCCAAGATCAACACCGACCCGGCCATGGCGCTGGGCACCACGCTGGTGACGCCTCTGGAGATGGCCCAGGCCTACGCCACCCTGTCGAACGGCGGAGTGCGGGTGTCGGCCTATGGCATCGAGCGCATCCGCTCCGGCGGGGCGGTGCTCTACCAGCGCAAGGCCCAGGCGACGGTCCAGGCGGTGGGCAATCCGGCGCTGTCGGAGCTCAACCAGATGCTGCGACAGGTGCTGGTGGCGGGCACGGGCACACGCGCGGCAGTCCCCGGCTACGATCTGGCCGGCAAGACCGGCACCACCTCGGACTACAAGGACGCCTGGTTCTGCGGTTTCACCGGCGGCTTGGCCACGGTGGTCTGGATGGGCCGCGACGACGGCTCGCCCATGGGCCGGATCACCGGCGGGACTGTCCCGGCGGAGATCTGGCGGGGTTTCATGGCCCAGGCTCTGAAGCTGATGCCCCGGCAGGCTATCCCGCCCGGCCCGCCGCCGCCCGCACCCGTCGCCCCGGCCGAGCCCGCGGAGCCGGACCCGAACGCGACGCTCGAGACGCCGGTCCCGGTCCCTGAATCGGTCTGAACGGCTACCGCTTCTTCCCCAGCTCGGCGGCGATGTCTTTGGTCAGCCGGCCCACCTTGCGATGGGCGGCGGTGAGCTGGTCGCGGGTGACGCCCCAGCGCTTCATCCAGAATTCCACCGCCTTGCGCTCGCTCAGGTCCAGCCTGTCCTTGTCGATGAACCCGCGCTTGTCCTTCAGCCCCGCCATCGCCCCGCCCTTCGCGCCAACCGTGGCGCAATCTGCCCGCCTAAGCGCGACAGGACCAGCCTTACCGCCCAAGACCCGGTCAGGCGCGCGATTTGCCGCCGACGCCGCCTGCCCCTAGATGCGCCTGCGAGACCGGCGTGGGAGAGCCTGCGTCATCCGCCCACGGGAGGCTCCATGACCCTGAAATCGAAGACCGCCGTCATCACCGGCTCCACCAGCGGCATCGGCCTGGCCTACGCCAGGGCTCTGGCCGCGGAGGGCGTCAACGTCCTGATCAACGGCTTCGGCAAACCCGAGGACATCGAGGCCGAGCGGGCCAAGCTGGAATCCGACTTCGGGGTGAAGGCGGTCTATTCGCCCGCCGACATGGGCCGGCCTGACCAGATCGCCGAGATGGTGACGCTGGGCAAGTCGACCTTCGGGACGGTGGACATTCTGATCAACAACGCCGGCATCCAGCATGTGGCGCCCATCGAGACCTTCCCCATCGACAAATGGGACCAGATCATCGCCATCAACATGTCGTCGGCCTTCCACGCCATGCGCGCGGTGATCCCGATGATGAAGGCGCAGGGCTGGGGCCGGATCATCTCCACGGCTTCCGCCCACTCGCTGACCGCCTCGCCGTTCAAGTCGGCCTATGTCACCGCCAAGCACGGCCTGGCCGGCCTGACCAAGACCGCCGCCCTGGAGCTGGCCACCTTCAAGATCACCGTCAACTGTATCAGCCCGGGCTATGTCTGGACGCCGCTGGTGGAGAACCAGATCCCCGACACCATGAAGGCCCGCGGAATGACACGCGAGCAGGTGATCAACGATGTCCTGCTGGTGGCCCAGCCCACCAAGCAGTTCGTGACGCCCGAGCAGGTGGCGGCGATCGCGGTCTTCCTGTGCTCCGACGCGGCGGCGCAGATCACCGGCGCCAACATCTCCGCCGACGGCGGCTGGACCGCCGCCTGAGCCCCGCGGGAAGAGGCGGAAGGCCGCGACACCAAGCAAATCGTTGACGAACGCCGTACGGAAGGCCAAAGGCGCGACCGCCCCGTCATCGCTGCGGCGCCCAACAGGAGGTCGCCCGAATGGCGCGCAAGCCCAACTACCAGTTCGAGCGCATGGAGCGTGATCGTATCAAGGCCGCCAAGGTCGCCGAGAAGGCGCGCCTGAAGCGGGAGGAACGCGAACGGGCCAGGATCGAGGCCGGCGGCGCGCCGGAGCCCGACGCCCAAGACCAAGAGGATTGAGCACCGCTCATGGAAGTCGCCACCATATTCAACCACGAGACCGTCGCGCTTGATGGCCAGCACTACGACGGCTGCACCTTCCAGTCGTGCCGAATGGTCTATGCCGGCGGGCCGCCGCCGGTCTTCACCGACTGCAGTTTCGCCGACTGCGAGTGGACGTTCGGCGACGCCGCCGCCCGCACCCTGGCCTATCTGAAGCTGATGTGGGCCGTGGGCGGCAAGGCTCCGGTCCAGGGCCTGATCAAGGAAATTACCGGCGCCGGCGGGCGCTGATCCGCCGCTAGACCCTGTCCCGACTGACTTGAATCAAGTCAGTCGGGACAGGGTCGTCGCTATCAGAGTGAGAGCCCTTCCCGGTCACGATGATCCATCGTGACCGGGAAGGGCTCTAGCTGCGCGGCGGTTTGCCCGGCCTGAACTTCCGCGGCTTCGGCATGGAGGATGGAGGCCCCTTGCCGCCGCCGGGACCAGTCCGCGTCTGGCGTGCCTCCCCAGGCGCGCCCGCCGGCTCCACCCGCATGTCGCCGGCCGCCGCCGCGGCCTTGATGGCCTCACGGAACTTCGGCTCGGCCTGACGGTCGATCTCGAACTTGGTCTCGCGGTCGAAGATGCGGATCTGGCCGATGTCCTTCTTGGTCACATGGCCCAGGCGGCAGATCAGCGGCACAAGCCATTTGGGATCGGCCTTGTTGTTCCGTCCTACGCTGATCCTGAACCATGCGCCGTCGGCCACGTTGATCGGCGTCAGCGCGTCGCGCTTGCGGTCGGTGCGGCGCACCGGCTCCGGCTGGCCGGCGTCGCGGACGTCGTCGTACATCTCCTCCGGGTCGGGCAGGCGGGCGCGGTGCAGGCGGATGAGGGCGGCGGCGATGGTCTCCGGGGCGCGGCCCTGCAGCAGGCGGCGCGCCAGCACTAGGTCCTCGTCCGACGAGGCCTCGTTGAGGATCGGGTCGTCCAGCAACCGCTGCTGGTCCTTGGCGCGGATCTCCTCGGCGGACGGCGGCCCAGACCAGATGGCGTTGATATTGGCCGAGGCCAGCAGCTGCTCGGCCTTGCGGCGCTTGGTGTAGGGCACGAGCAGCACCGAGACGCCCTTCCTGCCGGCCCGTCCGGTGCGTCCGCTCCGGTGCAGCAGGGCCGCCTTGTTCTGGGGCAGCTCGGCGTGGATCACCAGACCGAGGTCCGGAAGGTCCAGCCCCCGCGCCGCCACGTCGGTGGCGACGCACGCCCGGGCGTGGCCGTCGCGCAGGGCCTGCAGGGCGTCGGCCCGCTCCTTCTGGGAAAGCTCGCCGGACAGGGCGACGGCCTGGAAGCCACGTTCCCTCAGGGCGCCGTGCAGATGGCGCACGGCCTCGCGGGTGGCGCAGAACACCAGGGCGCCCGGCTCCTCGAAGTAGCGCAGCACATTGACCACCGCGAGCTCCAGTTCGTTGGGCGCCACGCGGATGGCCCGGTAGTCGATGTCCGCGTGGGCCTCCCCGCGGCCGACCGTGTCGATGCGTACCGCTTCGTGCTGGTAGCGCCGGGCCAGGGTGGCGATCTCACGGGCGATGGTGGCCGAGAACAGCAGGGTGCGCCGCTCGGCCGGGGTGGCGTCCAGGATCTCCTCGAGGTCCTCGCGGAAGCCCATGTCGAGCATCTCGTCGGCCTCGTCGAGCACCACCACACGCAGCGCCGACAGGTCCAGGTTGCCGCGCTCCAGGTGGTCGCGCAGGCGGCCGGGCGTGCCCACCACCAGATGCGCGCCCAGGCCCAGCTCCCGCTGCTCTCGCCGGGCGTCCATTCCGCCCACGCAGGTGACCACATGGGCGCCGGCCTTCTCGTAGAGCCAGCCGAGCTCCTTGCTGACCTGCAGGGCCAGCTCCCGGGTCGGCGCGATCACCAGGGCGAGCGGCGTCTCGGCCCGGCCGAACTTGGGCTGTTCGCCCAGCAGGGTGTCGGCCGCCGCCAGGCCGAAGGCCACGGTCTTGCCGGAGCCGGTCTGGGCGGAGACCAGCAGGTCGACGCCTGGGGGCGCGTCCAGGATCGCCGCCTGGACGGGGGTGGGCTCCTCGTATCCGCGCGC
>CANJKG010000021.1 GCA_947474775.1 Caulobacteraceae bacterium
GCCTATATCCCGATGCGCGACATCGACGAATCCGTGGCCATGCTGAAGGAAGCGGCCAAACAGGGTATGAAGGCGGTCAACATCCCGGGCTTCCCGCAGACCCCCGGCATGCCGATCAAGGCCGGCTTCGCGGCCCAGACCCTGGCGCTGACCGGCGACCCGAACGGCAAGCGCCAGTACGACGATCCGGAATTCGATCCGTTCTGGCGGGCCGCCGTCGAGCACGACATGGCGGTGACCATCCACCTGGGCGCGCGGATCGCCATGCCGGGCATGGACGGCTACCGCTTCCTGCCGAACCTGGTCATGACCAAGTTCTCCATGGCCGAGCCGATCGCGATCATGATCTTCGGCGGAGTGTTCGACCGCTTTCCGAAGCTGCGCTTCGGCTCCATCGAGAGCGGCGTGGGCTGGTTCGCCTTCATGGCCGAGTACATGGACGCCATCTGGAACAACCAGAAGCACTGGACCAAGAACGCGCTGAAGAACCCGCCCAGCCACTATATGTCGCAAAATATCTACGGCTCGTTCATCCGAGATCCGATCGGGGTCGCCAACCGCAACCTGCTGGGCGCCGGCAACATCATGTGGTCCACGGACTATCCGCACTCGGAGACCACCTGGCCCAACTCGATGGACATCCTGGAGTACAACTTCCGCGGCGTTCCCGAGGAAGAGCGCCGTCCGATCCTCTACGACAACGCTAAGAAGTTCTACGCGCTTTAGGAGGCGAGGCGCCCTGGCGGGCGCTGAGGCCAAGAGGTTCTTCACGGTCAACAACCCGTTCCACAAGGGTTGGCCGACCTTTCCGGGCACGGTGGCGGGGAGCACCTTCCTGACGCGGCGGAGGTCTACGACCTCATGGGCCGCCATTTCGCCGGCGGTGCGCGGCTCGTGCTCTTGACGGGGCGATGGCTTGGGCGGCGCCGACCGGGCTTCTGGTCCGGCCGTCGCCCCGGTCGCCCGATATCGACTTGGAGAGACCACGCGAAACTCAAGGGCCGGCTTCGATCGCCTCGATCGTCACCGATCGGCCGCAAACAGAAAACGGGAGCGAAAGATGTCTGGGACACTTCATCGGCGCCGCGGCCTGTCCGCCATCCTGGCCTTGAGCATGGCGGTGGCGCCCGCCGCCCCAGCCGCGCTTGCCGGCGAGCTCATCAGCCCGCTGACGCCGACCTTCCGCAACCTGCCGATCACGGCCACCTCCAAGCCGATCCGCGATCCCGGCGAGGACCTGGCCAAGGCGGGCTACGTGGAGGAGGAGTACATCATGTCCGGCCAGGCCCGCGTGTTCGACTGGGCGGCGGACGGCGGGGTCAAGGTGATGGTCCCGCCCAGCCCCTACGCCACGCGCGTGCTGGTGCATCGGCCGCGCGACCCGGCGCGGTGGAGCGGCAACATCGAGGTCCACATCAACAACTCCAGCGCCCGCCACGACCACCCGCGCGGGATCAGCGCCTATGCGCTTAAGAACGGCGACGTCTGGGTGGGCTTCACCAGCAAGGGCATCACGGCCCGCGACCTGCAGAAGAAGGATCCGGCGCGCTACGGCGACCTCAACTGGAAGAATCCTCTGCCCCTGGACAAGACCTGCAAGGACCCGACCATCGGTCCCATGTGGACCCGGACGGGTGACTACTCCAACAAGGATTCGTCCTCCTTCCCGGAGACCGAGGACGGCCTGATCTACGACATCTACGGCCAGCTCGCCGCCTTCCTGAAGGGGCCTGGGCGCGAGAAGCTGCTGCCGGGCTTCAAGGAGACGCCCAAGCTGTTCACCACTGGCGTGTCGCAATCGGCCCTGCTGATGCGCACCTGGATCAACGCCTTCCATTCGAACTACCGGATGCCGGACGGCGGACCGATCTTCGATGGCTACCAGGAGATCGTCGGCTCCCTGATGTACCGGATCAACCAGTGCGCGGTGGACTTCCTGCCGTGGGACCCGCGCAACCAGATCGCCGTTCCCACCGATGCGGCGGTGATCAACATGTTCTCCGAGAGCGACATGTGGAAAGGCCTCTACAGCCGCCAGCCCGACGTGATCAAAGGCCGCTCCGGATTGGTGACCTATGAGATGGCCGGCTCCGCACACGGCGGGGTGCTCTATCCCCGCACGGGCATCGAGGCGGCCGCCCTGCACAATCTGCAGAAGTGGGTGCGCGAGGGCGTCGCCCCGCCGCGGGGGCAGCCCATCAAGACCGTCTACACGCAGATGCAGAGGGACTGGCACGGCAACGTCATCGGTGGCCTGCGCACACCCTATCTCGACGTGCCGGTGGCCACCTATCAGGGCACCATCGCGCCGCAGGCCTCGGCGCCCGGCAAGAAGACCCCCTTCGCGCCAGAGAAGCTCAAGCTCCTCTACCCCAGCCGCGACGCCTATCTGGCGAAGTTCGACGCCGAGGTGGACCGCATGGTCAGGGAGCGGTGGCTGCTGCCGGAGGGCGCCGAGCAGATGAAGGCCGACGCCCGCAAGGCGCCCATTCCCGAATAGGCCTTGGCGACAGGGCTTACCGCGCGCGCCTGACGCCTCCATAATTGAAAGGTTCTTAGGAATCGGGAGATGCGCCGGTGAAATTCGCCCTTGGTCATGGCTTCAAGCCGAAACAGTTTCAGGACTACATGGCCATCTCGCGGGAGGCGGACGAAGCCGGCTTCGCCATGGTCATGACGGGGGATTCCCCGGCCCTGGGCGGCGACCACTTCGTGGGCCTGACCCTGGTGGCCCAGTCCACCCGCAACGCCAGGATCGGCTCCTATGTCTCCAACCCGATGACGCGGCATCCGGTGGTGGCCTGCGCAGCCATAAGCTCGGTCAACGAGATCGCCGGCGGTCGCGCCTTCCTGGGCCTCAGCAGCGGCGACAGCGGCGTCTACAACCTCGGCCTCAAGCCCGCGACCCAGGCCCACCTCGAGCACTATATCCTCACCATCAAGAGCCTGCTGGCGACCGGCGAGGCGGAGTACCAGGGCAAGACCGTCCACTTCGGCTGGTCGCGGACGCCGATTCCGATCTACATGGCGCCGGGCGGGCCCAAGGGCCTGCGGCTGGCCGGCCGTGTCGCCGACGGGGTCTTCCTGGAGACCGGCTTCGTCCCCGAGGTGATCGAGGACACCATCAAGCAGCTCTCCGACGCCGCCGCCGAAGCTGGCCGTTCCATCGACGACATCGATATCTGGTGGCATGCCCGCACCACCTTCGGCCCCTCCCGCGACGAGGCCATCGACCTGATTCCATCGGGCATCCTGGGCATCGGCAACCGCCTGGCCCGCTTCCAGCAGGAGGGCAAGTTCATCCCCGACGAGATCTGGCCGCGCCTGCAGGAACTGAAGCGCCGCTACGACTTCATGGGCCACCACGAACTTCCGGCCCCGGGCAAGGACATGAAGAACGCCAACATGCTCGACGAACTCGGCCTGCGCGACTACCTGGCCGAACGCTTCACCATCGTGGGTACTCCCGACGACTTCATCCGCCGCATCAAGGCGCTGGAGGCCATGGGCGTGAAGAACATCGCCTTCGCCGGCCTGATGCCCGACAAGCACGCCTTCCTGCGCACCATGCGCGACGAGGTGATGCCGGCGTTGTGAGGCAGGCGGCATAGGCGCCGCATAATCGACCCCATTGACCGTCTAGGCTTGGTCCAACATCGAGGCTGACGCCTTCGGGCGCCGAACCGGGATTCCGATGCGCTCGCTCGCCCCTCAACGGAAGGACGGGAGATGCCGCACCACACGCCGCTGATCGCCACCATCGTCGCCAGCCTGGTCACCGCCTTCCTGCTGGGAGCTTTGGCCCAGCGGTTCAGGATATCCCCTGTCATCGGCTACCTCCTGGCCGGGGTCATCGTGGGCCCCTTCACACCTGGCTATGTGGCCGACCGCGCGTTGGCCAACGAACTGGCGGAGATCGGCGTCATCCTGCTGATGTTCGGCGTCGGCCTGCACTTCTCGCTCAAGGACCTGATGTCGGTCGGCAAGATCGCCATCCCGGGCGCCCTGGTGCAGATGGCCGCCGCGACCTCGCTGGGGGTGGCGCTGGCTTACGCCATGGGCTGGCCACGCTGGGCATCATCCTGTTCGGCAAGTCGCTGGCCGCCTTGGCCATCATGGCGGTCTTCCGGCGCAACGCGGAGACCTCGCTCACCGTCGCCGCCAGCCTGCCCAGATCGGCGAGTTCTCCTTCATCCTGGCCAGCCTGGGCCTTCAGCTGAACCTCCTGCCGGAGCTGGCCAGCGACCTGATCCTGGCCGGCGCTATCATCTCGATCATGCTCAACCCCTTGATGTTCACCCTGGCGCGCTGGGGGGCGCAGCGAATGGAGGCCCGGCGCGCGCCGCCGCCCGCCAGTGACATCCCCGTGGCGCTTGCCGACCACGCCGTTCTGGTGGGCTATGGCCGGGTGGGCCAGGTGGTCGCCCGCGATCTGCTGCGCGGCGGCACGCCGGTGGTGGTGGAGGTCGACGCCGAGGCCGCGGCTAAGGGGCGGTCCGGGTACGCCTGCTCGCTGTCGGGGCTCTCGTGGACGCGCGGAGTTTCCAACCCGCTGCAATCCGCGCCCCGTTCCCTGAGCGGACGGATAGTGATAGCGGCCGAAGTTGGAAACTGATTATAGTCTGAAAAACGGCAAAAGGGAGCCCCTAATGGTCATGCCGATGGCGTTGCGTAGGTTTGCGGCGCTGGCTGCGGCAGGGCTGGCCCTGGCCGGGGCTTCGGCAGGCCGGGCCCAGGCTCCCACCCCCAGCGCCTTCACCGCTGTACAGGCGGCGAGAGGCCAAGCCGTCTACGCCCAGGCCTGTGCGGCCTGCCACGGCGCTTCGATGCAGGGACAGGGCAATGCGCCGGCGTTGGCAGGCGGCCCGTTCATGACCAAATGGGGCCCGTTAGCGATGGGCGCCCTGGTCCAGTACGTGCAATCCGAAATGCCGCCTGGCGCGGGCCGCTCGCTGCCCGACGCCGACTACCTGGCGGTGACCGCCTACGTCCTGGCCCTCAATGGCCATGCACCGGGCGCCACGGCGCTGGGGGTGGAGACCGATCTGGCCGTGAAGCCCGGCCTGCCGCCGCTGGCGACGGGCTCGTCGTCCAGGCAGGCCTCGGTGGCCCGGGTCGAGCGCAGGGGATTCAGGCAGCGCGAGGTGGCGAACTTCCGGCCGGTCACCGATGCGATGCTCGACAGTCCTCCCGATGGCGACTGGCTGGACTGGCGGCGCACCCGCGACGGGCAGGGCTTCAGCCCGCTGAAGCAGATCACCGCGAAGAACGTGGGCAAGCTGAAGCTGGCCTGGTCTCTCGGCGTTGCGGGCGGCCAGTCGCCGACCCCACTGGCCCACGACGGCATCCTCTATTTCACCAATCCCGGCGGCATCCTCCAGGCCTTGGACGGCGCCTCCGGCGACGTGATCTGGCAGTATCGCTACGTCGGTCAAGGTGAAGGCGACACCACGCGCAACGGCGGTGCGCCGCGCAACATCGCCATCTACGGCGACAAGGTCTTCATGCAGACCCCGGACAAGGGGATCGTCGCGGTCGACGCCCGGACGGGCAAGGAGGTCTGGCGCACCTCCCTGCAGTTCGAGAACAGCTCCGGACCGGTCATCGCCGGCGGGGTGTTGATCGGTGGCAGCGGCGGCTGCGAGATCTTCAAGAAGGAGGCCTGCTACATCCACGGCCATGACGTGGAGACCGGCAAGGAGCTGTGGCGCACCTACACCATCGCCCAGCCGGGCGACCCCAACGACGCCTCATGGGCGGGGATCGCGCCGGAGTTTCGGGCGGGCGGCGACACCTGGATGCCGGGCGTCTATGACCCGAAACTCGACACCTTCTTCATCGGCACCGCCCAGGCCAAGCCCTGGATGGCCATCAGCCGGCGGATGAAATCCGACGACGCGGCGCTCTACACCAACGCCACCCTGGCGCTCGAACCGCGCACCGGCAGGATGAAGTGGTGGTACCAGCACATCCCGGCCGAGTCCCTGGACATGGACATGGTCTTCGAGCGGGTGCTGATCGACCTCGACGGCCGGCCCATCCTTATCACCATGGGCAAGGACGGCATCCTGTGGAAGCTCGACCGGCGCACGGGCGCCTACATCGATCTGGTCCAGACATTCCCGCAGACCATCTATTCCGCGGTGGATCGCGAGCACGGCAAACTTACCTACCGGCAGGATATCCTGGACGCCAAGATCGGCGACGTCGTGCAGGTGTGTCCCGGCGCGCTCGGCGGACGCAACTGGATGTCGATGTCCTACGACGCCTCCACCAGCGCGGTCTATTTCCCGCTCCTGCAGTCCTGCGGCTCCATGGTCGGGGCCGATGTGGAGTTCAAGATCGGCGGGGGCGGTCGCGGCGCCGGACCCTCGAACAAGCGGCCCCGCACCGTGATGCCGGGCGTGGGTGACAAGACCGGCCGCTTCACCGCATGGGACGTCCGGACCATGAAGGAGCTGTGGAGCCACACCCAGCGGGCGATGTTCACCACCGCGGCCATGAGCACGGCTGGCGGCGTGGTGTTCGCCGGCGACTCCGACCGCTACTTCAAGGCGTTCGATGCGAAGACCGGAAAGGTGCTGTGGCAGACCCGCCTGTCGACCACGGCCCATGGCTTCCCGATCACCTATACGGCGGGCGGCAAGCAGTATGTGGCGGCCTTCGCCGGCCAGCTGAGCTCGCTGGGCTTTGCCGCCGCCGAGCTGCTGCCGGAGATCTACCTGCCGCAGACCGGCAACGCCCTGTTCGTTTTCGAGCTCCCCTGAGGCGGCGGGCGGCGATCGGCCGCCGCCCGCCGATCCCAGACCTACTTGCCGGGAGGCAGGACCTTATTGGCGATGTCGCGGGCGTTGTGCGCGGCGGGCATGCCGGCATAGGCGGCCGACTGGTAGATGATCTCACTCAGCTCCTCGCGGGTGATGCCGACGTTCCGGGCGATCTCGAAATGCGGGACCAGCTCGCTGTTGGCGCGTTGCGCGATGAGCAGGCCCAGCGTCACCAGCTCCCGGTCGCGCAGCGACAGGCCGGGTCGGGTCCAGATGCCGCCGAAGATGTTCTCCACGGCCATCCGGCTGAGTTCGTTGCCGATGATCTTCGAGGTGTCCGTCTCCGCCGATCGCTTGGCCGACTCCCTGGCGTTCTCCGGCGTGCGCAGTTTCTCGACGATCGCCTGGCCGGCGGCCCGACGCGCGGCGATGGAGTCCGGCAGGTTGGCCGGCGTGCTCTGCGCGAAGGCCGGCGCGGCGGTCAGCAGGACCAACGTGGCGGCGGTCAAGAGATGCGAGAGTTTCATGGTTCTGTTTCCTCCGGATGTGCGTGAAGCCAGCCCTGACGGCCCGGTCTGACAGACCATATTCTTGGCATCCTGAAATGTCGCGGCTCCACGGTGGAGCTAGGATATACACCCGCGCCCTATCCAAGAGCGCGGGGCGGCCAAGGTGCGGACTGCCGGCGCTATCTGCGCGCCGGCAATTCGAATACCCACAGCGTGGAACCGCCCGTCGAGGGGACCCTGATCTCGGGCGCGAAGCCGCCGATGTTGCGCTCCAGCGGCGCGCCGCCGCCGGTGGTGACGGCCACGTACTGGCGCCCGTCCACGGCGTAGGTGATCGGGAAGGCGGCCGGGGCGGCGTCCAGCCGCGTCTGCCAGAGCAGCTTGCCGGTGCGGTCGTCACGGGCCCTGAACCAGCGATCCTTGGTCCCCTCGAACACCACCCCGCCGGCGGTGGCCAGCATGGCGCTGACGTGCGGCGCGCGCTCGCGCACGGTCCACAGCGTCCGGCGGCTGGCCAGGTCGATGGCCTGCATCCGGCCGACCATGCCGTCGCTGTTCGCCGGCGTCCGGCGATAGATGTAGTCGAAGGTGGGCCCCGGCAGCCAGGTGAAGCCCATGCAGGCTTCGTTCAGCGGAACGAAGAGGATTCCCGTGCGGGGATTGTAGGAGGTGGCGGGCCAGTTCCGGCCCCCATGGGTGCCGGTGCAGACCTGCTTCTCGACGTTGGGCTCCGGCATCGCCGCCGGGTTGTAGGTCTTGGCGCCGGTCTTCGGGTCGATGGCCGTCACCAGGTTCTGCAGGCCAACGTCGTTGGAGAACAGATACTCCCCCGTCCTGGCGTCCAGAGTGTCGAACAGCGCGATCTTGCCGGAAGAGGTCACCGTGCGGCGCGGCTTGCCATCCACCAGGATGGTGGCGAGCGTCCGCTCGAAGGACCAGTCCAGGTCCCAGACCTCGCCGGGCAGGTGCTGGTAGTGCCAGACCAGCTCGCCGGTGTCGGGACGCAGCGCCAGGGTGCTGTCGGTGTAGAGGCCCGCGGCCCGGTCGCCGATGGTCTTGCCGGTGATCAGGGTGGCGATCTTGTAGGTCTGGGCCGTGCCGAAGAACAGCAGGTCAAGCTCGGGGTCGTAGCTGCCGGCGATCCACACCGAGCCGCCATAGCGCTCGTCCACCGGCGCGCCGGCCCAGCTGTCGCCGCCGGGCTGTCCAGGCCGGGCGATGGTGTTGAAGCGCCACGCCTCGCGCCCGGTCCTGGCGTCCAGGGCCACCAGGAAGCAGCCGCCGGGATAGGGCGAGGCGCAGCCGCCTACGCCCTGGAAGATCCTGCCCTTGGCGGCCAGCGGCCCTCCGGCGAAGCTGACGCCGGCGTTCGGCTGGATGATCAGCCTGTCCCACGCCACCTTGCCGGTGCGCATGTCCAGGGCGACCATGTGGGTCTCCGCCGCCAGGAAGATCTTGTCCTCGTAGACGGCGAGGTTGCGCACGATGCCGACACCTTGGCGGACGTATTCCCAGAGGATGTCGCCGGTGGCGGCGTTCAGCGCCTGCAGCCGGCCCGCGCTGACCACGAAGATCACTCCGTCGTGCACCAGGGGCGTGGTCCCGTTCAGGCCGGGCGCCAGCTGCCAGCTCCAGGCGAGCCGCAGGGAAGCGACGTTCCTGCGGTCGATCTGCGACAGCTCGCTGAAGCCCTGGGCGTCATAGGTCCTGCGCCAGTTAAGCCACGAGCCGGGGGGCGGATCGCGCAGCATCTGGTCGGTGACCGGCCGTAGGGTCTGGAGGACGCCGACACGGGCCTTCTCCCCCGCCACCGCCGTGGCGTCCGGGGCCGGATCGGCCTTGGGCGCCAGCGCCAGGGAACCTGTCCTGGGCGCCGGCGGCAGCGCGCCGGCCCAGGTCATGTTGGCGAGGGCGGCGGGATCGGCGGGCAGGGGCACGGCGCCCGGCTTGCTGCCGTTCGACTTCAGCACATAGGCCAGGACGTCGGCGTAGGCGACGTCGCTGAGCGAACCGCCGCCGCCCGGCGGCATCCGCTCGCGCACGAATTGGAAGATGGCCTCGGCCGGCTGCGGGTCCCACCGCACCCGGAACGCCGCGCCGGTCAGCGGCGGGCCGCCCGGGCCGCCCCCCATGGTCAGGCCGTGGCAGGCCGCGCAATTGGCGTCGAACACCGCCTTGCCGCGCGCCGCCTGGTCCTCGGTGAACGATGCGGCCGGCGGAGCCAAGGCCTGGCTGAAGGCGATCGAGCCGACGCCGGCGAGGGCCAATCCGATCACCCAGGCGCGCGAACGCCAATTCCGCTGACCCATAGTCGTCCCCTCCCCAGGAGCCGTGTCGCCGCCGCAGGCCTAACCGAACCGTCGGCGTTGTCAAAACGCGGGTCGGCCGGCGCCGCCTACGAATCTAGTCCAGCAGGCGCTCCAGCGACGGCGATACGACCTCGCGGAAGCCGCCGCCATCCCGGGCCACCAGATGCGCCATGACCTCGCGCTCGCGGGCGTAGGCCTCGGCCGCCGGTCCCAGCGCCATCAACACCGTGCAAAGCCCGTCCGCCAGCATGCAGGATGGGTGCAGAACGCTGACGCTGGCCAGGCCGCCGTCGGTGGGCGCGCGGCGGGCCGGATCTATGGTGTGGCTGTAGTGACGTCCCTCAAAGGTCGCTGTCCGCCGCCAGTCGCCCGACGTGGCCACTGACAGGCCGTGCAACGCGATAAGGATCGGAGGCTCCGCCGAGGTCTGGCCGGGGGGTGGCTCCAGCTCCACCCACCACGGCTCGCCGTCGCCCTTCACGCCCGCCCCGCGCAGCTCGCCGCCGATCTCCATCAGGAAGTCGTGGACGCCCAGCGCCGTCAGCGCCTCGGCGGCCAGGTCCACAGCGTAGCCCTTGGCGATGCCGGACAGGTCCAGCTCCAGCCCCCCGGGCTGCAGCAGCCGGCCGCCGGCGCGGTCCAGCTCCAGCCCCCGCCAGCCGCAGGCCGCGGCCTCCAGCGTCTCCGCCGACGGCGCCGCGCCCACCGCGCCGGCCGGGCCGAACCCCCAAAGATCCACCAGCCGCCCCACGCTGGGATCGAAGGCGCCGCCACTGTCGGCCGCCAGCGCCAGCGCCTGGCCAAGCACTGTCGCCAGATTCCGGGGGATATCGACCCAGCTTCCAGCCGCCGCCCGGTTGAAGCGCGAGAGGTCGCTTTCCGGCTCCCAGTTGCTCATCTGCGCCACGACGGTGTCGCAGACCTGCTGCACCGCGCCCGCCACGGCGTCGTCGCCCAGCCCCGCCGGCGCCCGGCCCTGCAGGCTCCAGCCCACCGCCATGGTGGGGCCGCTCAGCCGCAGCGGCCGCCCTTCGCGAGGCCGCGCTTCCTGCGGGGACAGCTCCAGCGGGACGGCGACCCGGCGCATGGATGCTCCTAGTGGATCAGCAAGACGGCGATCAGCAGAGGGATGACCAGGCCGGCGGCGATGAGCGGCCAGGTGGATTTCCTCGCTTGCGAATGCAGCATCAGCAGGATCAGGCCGGTGACGCAGAACACCACGCAGGCGACGGCGAAGATGTCGATGAACCAGCCCCACGCCGGCCCGGTGTTGCGGCCCTTGTGCAGATCGTTGAGGTAGGCGACCCAGCCGCGGGTGGTGTGCTCATAGGCGACGCCGCCGGTCGCGGTGTCCACCGTCACCCAGCCGTCGGAGCCCGGGCCGGGCAGGGCGACATAGGCTTCTCCCGGCGACCATTCCACCGGCCCGGCCGGAGCCTCGATCTTCAGCTCATCGCGCAGCCAGGCCCGCGCGGAGTCCGGCAGCTTCCCCTTGGCGCCTTCTGCGGCCTGCAACGCCGGGCGCAGGGCCTGCGGCAGCACCCCCTCGCGCGCCACCGTGACTGGCTTGCTGTCGATGGCGGCCGCGTGGTTGAGCGTGATCCCGGTGATGGCGAACAGCAGCATGCCTACCAGGCAGATCGCCGCGCTGATCCAATGCCATTGCACCGTCTGGCGCAGCAGACCGGCGCGCGCCAGGGCGCGCCTCCTAGCCAGGGCGCGATCCTCCTGGATGGGATCATCGGTCACGTCGGAAGGCGTGGGCTTGTGCAAGACGATCCCGGTTCGCCGGCGTCGCCTCGCCGGGCATTGATAAGAATGCCTCGCATTATCACCAATCGATGCGCTTGCAAGCCAGATCGTTGCGCCCAGACTCCCGATTCAGCAAACAGAAGACGAGGCGGCGCCGGCTGGGATAATCAGGTCGTCCGGGCGCTGAGGGCCGGGGACGAAAGCCGCGATGTCGACCCCGCCTCGGACCGGACGTGTTGGAGAGCCCGTTTTGGTGACGTCTGCGAGAAAGCCGCCAATGGTCAGCGGCGTCCTGGTGAAGGCCTTGCGCCAGGAGATCCTGGCCTGCGAGGAGGGCCTCAGCCTGGGTTCCGAGCCCCAGCTGCTCCAGCGGTTCAACGTGGGACGCTCCACGCTCAGGCAGGCCGTCCGCGTGCTGGAGGTAGAGCAGCTGCTGCGGGTGCGCCGGGGGGCGAACGGCGGCTATTTCACCTGCCGGCCCGACGAGGGGACCGTGGCCCGCGCCGCGGCCCTGTACCTCCGCCTACGGGGCGCCAATCTGGGCCATCAGCGAACGGTCGGCCGCGTGCTGAGCGCCGAGGTGCATCGGATGGCCGCTGAATCCACCGACCAGGCCGCCCGCGAGGAGATGCGCCGGGTGCTGGAGCCTCTGAAGGCCGCTCGCGGCGCATCGGGCCTGCGGGAATTCGTGGCCCGCGCCGAGACCTACCGCAAGGCTGTGGCGCGGCTGGCCGGCAACCCGTTCCTCGAACTCTTCTTCGGGATCACCTATCTGTTCGGGAAGGAAGTCCCCCAGATTCCAGTCTTCACCGACCGGCCTGATCGCATCGCGCAGTGGGAGGATATCCAGTGGCGCCTCAACGAGGCGGTGCTCAACGCCGAGCCTGAGGTGGGGTCCGCCTTGGCCGTCTATCGCGCCGATCTCATGGCCACATGGCTGGACGGGGAGACCGACGACGCGGCCCTGGACCTCGGGGCGGCCCCTTCGGCCGCCAGATCCCGCGCAACGCCGCTGGCGAAGAGCTCGCCGATGCTGAGCGGGACCCTGGCGAAGATCCTGCGCGAGGAGATCCTGGAGCACCAGCCGGGCTGGAACCTGGGCTCCGAGGCCCAGCTGCTCAGGCGGTTCAACGTCGGCCGGTCCACCCTGCGGCAGGCGGCCAGGGTACTGGAAGTGGAACAGTTGCTGCGGGTGCGCCGCGGCGCCAACGGCGGCTACTTCACCCGCCGCCCCAACGAGAGCGCCGTGGCCCAGGTGGCCGCCCTCTACCTCAGCCTGCGAAACACCACCGCGCGCCACCAGCTGGCGGCGGGCCGGATGCTGAACATGGAACTGCACCGGCTGGCCGCCGCGTCCAACGACCAAGCCGCCCGCGATGAGGTGCGCGCGATGCTGGAGCCGCTCAGGGAGGCCTCGCCGGAGGTCCGCACGCGGGACTTCATCGCCCGCACCGAGATCTACAAGAAGGCCATGACGCGGCTTGCCGACAACCCGCTGCTGGAGCTCTTCGTGGGCATCACCCAGCTGTTCGGCGGCCTGGTGACCCACGCCCCGGTGTTCGGGGACCATCCCGACCGGGTGGAGCGATGGGAGAACATCCAGTGGCGCCTCAACGAGGCGGTGCTGAACGGCGAGCCCCAGGTCGCCGCCGCGCTCACGGCCCATCGCTACAACCTGATGACCGCCTGGCTGGAGAGCGAGACCAGCGATGACCGGCTCGACTTCTCACTGATGGCCACCGCCGGGAGGGCCTCGGCCGCCTGACCGTCACGCCATCTGGACGTTGACGCCATCGGGATCCTTGACGTGGAAGCCCTGGAAGATGTTGCGGTGGACCTCGATCCCCTGGCGCTCAAGGTCCGCCTGGGCCTTCTCGCGGTTGAAGTCGGCGATCTTGAGGCAGAAGTGGTCGACCACGCCGGGCCGGCCGGGCGCGGGGTGGAACGAGACCACGATCCCCTCATTTCCCACACGGGCGATCCTGTTCAGCTTGTCCATGCCGGCGGACTTCATGTTGAACACCCGGGAATAGAACTCCACCGAGCGGTCCACGTCGGCGACCTGCACCGAGACGTGGTCGACGCCGGTGGCGCGCAGTCCGCTGGTCGGGGCGGCCGCGGGGGCCTGGGTGGCCGCCGAACTGGCGACCAGCAGGGTCAGTCCCTCGATCAGCTGGCGACGGGACAGGCGTCCGCGCTCGAACCCGCCCACCAGTTTCGAGATGATCAGCTCCATGTCGTCCTCCTTCGCCGTGGCCGCTAGAGCAGGATCGTTTCAGGTGGCCATCTGAGTCGTGAATCCTGCTCTAAATCAAAAGTGTAGAGTCTGATCACGGTTCGATTCGAACCGATCAGGCCCTAGGGTTTCACCCGGGGCGTCTTCACCAGGAAACTGAGCGTCGCGATCAGCGTGCACACCGCCGCTATGCAGATGAACGTCAACACATAGGCGTCTTCCGAAGGGAACCCGGCCCCGCTCTTCGCGCCGACCACCTGCGAGGTCGCCAGCAGGACCGCCACGGTCTGGGCCCCGATCGCGGAGAACATGTTGCGCACCACCACCGTCAGGCCGGTCACCTCGCTGCTGCGCTCGGGCGGCGCGCCCTCCAGCACCAGGTTCGGCAGGCCGGAGTGCAGCAGGCCGGTGGCGAAGCTGCAGAAGGTGGTGATCAGGATCACTTCCCAGAAGCTGGCGTGGAACAGCGTCAGCGAGGTCCAGGCGGCGAGGCCGGTGAGGCCGCCGATGAACACCGACCAGCGCGCGCCGCGCTTCAGGGCGATGTAGCCGGACAGGGAGGCCGCGAAGAAGATCGAGATCTGCGCCGGAATCTTCAGCAGCCCCGATTCCGTTGGGCTGAGGCCCAGGCCGATCCCGGTGTCGGGCGGTTGCTGCATGAGCATTATCGCCAGGATGCCGATTTGGGTCATGCCGATGCTGAACAGGGCCGCGCAGGTGTTGCCCAGCGCGATCGGGCGTGTCGCAAGCAGCCGCACCTGGATCAACGGGTCCTCCCGCCGGTACTCGTACCATCCCCAGAAGGCCAGCAGGGCCCCGCCGCCGAGTACGAAGGCCAGGGTCTGGGGGCTGCCCCAGCCGGCGCGCTTGGCCTCGGTCAGGCCATAGAGCATGGCGGCGACGGCGGGCGCCAGCAGCACGGCGCCCAGGTAGTCGAACCGCCGCCAGGTCTTGGGTTCGCGGTGGTCCGGCGCCACCAGGAAAACCAGCGGCAGCAGCAGCACCGAGTAGATCGCAGTCATGTGGAAGACGTGCCGCCAGTCGCCGTGTTCGGCGAAATAGCCGCCCAGGACGAACCCGACGGCGGCGGCCGACGCATAGCCTCCCGTGAGGATGCCGACCCAGAACGGCGCGGTCCCGGCCGGCGCCACCCGCCGGGTGATCCCATAGCAGAGCGGCAGGATGGCGCCCGACGCGCCCTGGATGGCGCGGCCGAAGATCACCCACTCCATGCCGCCCATGGAGCTGATCACCGACCCGATGGCGCACAGGCCTATCACCACCAACAGCACCCGCTTGCGGCCAAACATGTCGCCAAGCCGTCCGCCCACCGCGGCGCTGGCCGCCGCGGCCAGCAGATAGGCGGTGATCACCCAGCTGGCCCTGCCGATGTCGTGCGACTCGCGGACGATGGTGGGTAGGGCGGTGATGAGCATCGAGTGCTCGATCGAAGACAGGGTGTCCGCCAGCAGAAGGACGAAGATCACCAGGTAGAAGCGCCCCTTGGACAGCAGGGGTTCTGCGGCTGGCCGCCCTTCGATGGCGCTGCTCATTCCGGAGACCCCCCTGGTCGAGCGTCCAGCCTAGCGGAACCGGACAGGCGCCGCCACCGGTCTGAACGCCCTTGGTGGGTGGGTCGGAGTGGCCCGCCGGCGCGCCGCGCCGGCGGAATCCTATGTGGATCAGGTCTAGTACTGCGCCCGGACGCCCAGGGTGAAGTAACGCAGCATGGTGTCGTACACCTGCGGAATGGTCCCGATGCCGGCGCCCGGCGAGGCGAGTTGGGCGGGATCACCCCGGAAGTTCGGGTAGACCTTGTTGAAGAGGTTGTTGACGGTGAAGAACCACTCCGTCTGCGCCCCCTTGATCTCGGTCTTATAGTTCAGGGTGGCGTCGTAGTAGTAGTACATCGGGATGTGATCCGGAACATAGACTTCCGGGCCTGTTTTCAGCCGGCCGATGACCCGAGTCTGCAGCCGCACGCCAAAGGGGCCCTTGGTGTAGTTGGCGCTCAGCAGGGCCTTGTACTTGGGTATGGCCCCTCGGTCCGCCGCGCCGCAGGTGCAGCCCGCCAGTTGCTGGACCACCGAGGTGGAGGTGACCTGACGGCGGAACCGGTCCACGTAGCCCACGACGGCCCGCAGGGCGATATTGCCCTCCGTCCCGCTGAAGACGCTGTCGAGGTCGAAGCTGTAGCTCATGTCGAGGTCGATGCCGCGGGTGTCGATGAACGACAGGTTCAGCGGCTGGACGAAGATGCCGCTGGGGAAGTTCGCCGGAGTCCGGTTGGTCAGCGGGAACGGCCGCACGATGTTCGAGCAGCTCGCCGCCGTGCCGCCGCTGGCGAAGCAGTCGGTCAGGATCGCCCCGAAGGTCAGGCTCCCCACCGCGCCCGAAATCGCGATGTCGTAGTAGTCGACGGAAATGCCGAACCGCGGCGCCCACTCGGGCCGGTAGACGAAGCCGAGGGTCTTGGTCTTGCCGACCTCGGGCACGAGGTTCGGGTTGCCTCTGGTGAAGGCGTCAGCCTGCTGGCTGACGTTGGTGAAGGGGTCGAACGGCAGCACCCGCGAGCTTGACGAGGTGGCGAACAGCTCGACCAGGGTAGGCGCACGGATGTCACGCGAGATAGCGCCGCGGATCCGCAGCGCCTCAGTGGGCTCCCAGGTCAGGCCCGCCTTCCAGGTGGTGACGGGGCCGCTGGTGCTGTAGTCGGTGCGCCGTGCCGCGCCCGAGGCCTCCAGGCTGTGGAAGAGCGGCATGTCCTTGGCCAGAGGCACGGCGATCTCGGCGAACACCTCCTTCACACTGATGCCGCCGTGCGCCTCGCCGGCGTTGACGAGCTGGAAGCGGGCCAGCGCCCCGGCGGGCAGGTTGCGCAGGCCGGGATACGGGTAAGCGGGAAACTCTGCGGTGTTGGGCTCAGCCGCGTCGGCGTTGCTGAAGACGTCGAGGCGCAGCTTGCGGTATTCCGCGCCCATCGAGACCCCGATCGGCCCGGCCCAGGTGTTGAATAGTTCGCCGCTGACGCTGCCGCTGACGATGTGGGTAGTGTGGGTCGCGTCGGACCTGGTTTCGCCCAGGATGTAGGCCTTGGCCGCGTCCGAGGCGTTATCCAGGCCGAAAGGGTTGTAGGGCGTGCAGCCTGGATAGAGGTTCGCGAACTGCGTGGTCAGCACGTAGCAGGTGGGCTGGCCGTTGACCAATACGACGTCGTTGGCGGCATACCACTTGCGGTTCTCCGGCTGCAGCGAGCGGTAGTTGTTCTCGGTCCGGCCATAGGCGTAGTAGGCGTCGAAGGTCCAGTCTTCGAGGAACTTGCCCTTCAGGGCCGCCGTCGCCGTCATGCTGTTGTTCGCGTCCTCCCCCTGGATCGGATAATTGTGCACCTGCCGCTTGGACATGGTGATGCTGTTGGCGGTGGTCACCGGGGTTCCGGTCACATACGGCTGTAGGGCCGCCGCCACCGCCGCCGGCATGTACGGATTGCTATTGAAGAACCGGAAGTTCGTCATCGATGTGCCGGCCGTGTCGATGTCCCCGATCGAGCGGGACCACGTCCCGGTCAGGGAGGCTTCGACGTCGTCGGTGATGTTGTAACGGAACCGACCGAAGGCCTGGTCGGTCAGTAGGCCCGGGACCTGCAGCATGGTCTGCGGCACGTACTTGCCGCTGCCGCCCAGGGAGATGTTGGCGATCGAGCTCGGGATGCCGTTGTCCCAGGGCAGGACCGCGGTGCCTGCGTCGTTGACCTGGAACCCGTTGATGGACGCGGGACCCGAGGTGATCTTGCCGGCGTAGTTCAGGTCGTTGCGCAGGATGTTGGTCATCACGACGTACGGGTTGGCCGCCGTACCGCCCGGGCTGCCCGCCCGCGCAAAGAAGCCCCATTGTTCCAGGTTGTAGGGCCGGTCGGTCCGGCTGACCGGATCCTGGTTGGAGCGTTCGAAGCTGGCCAGCAGGTGGGCGCGGCCGTCCATCACCGACTTACCGACCGCGGCGCCGAGGCGGTACGACTTGCCGTCGGTCAGCCACGCCGTCGGGTTCTTCTTGCCGGGAAGGTAGGAGTAGCCGGTGGGCTGGTAGTTCGAGAAGCCGGCCTGGGCGCTCATCTTCACGCCGGTGAAGTCCTTATCCAGGATGTAGTTGACCACGCCGGTGATGGCGTCGGAGCCATAGACAGCGGAGACCCCGCCGGTCACCACATCGACCCGCTGCACCAGCATTTCCGGCACGGTGCCGGAATCGACCAGGCCATCGAAGCTGGTGGGCGGCAGCCGGCGGCCCTCCATCAGCACCAGGGTGCGAACCGGCTGGAGGTTACGCAGGGCCAGGTAGTTGCCGCTCGCCTTGCCGTTCACCTGATTATAGACTTCCTTCGCCGGACCGACGGAGCCTCCGAACTGGGGAAGCTGGTTCAGGCCGTCGGAGAGGGTGACAGGCGAACCGCTGCGCAGTTCCGACGCCGTGGACACCGTCACCGGCGTCGGCGCCTCATAGCCGTTGCGGACGATGCGCGAGCCGGTGACCACCACCTCCTCCACCGCGCTGGCCGAAGGTGAGGCCTGAGCATAGGCGCCCGATGCGCTGGCCAACGCCAGCAGGCTTACGGACGCGCACAATACTTTCGACGCATGCATCTTGAGAATCCCCCCTGAACCGTCTTGCAGGCGGCCCTATCGTTCATCAATGAACGGTTGAGTACACTAAACGGCGGCGCGACCCAAGAGTATGTCGACGCGGCCCGCGCGGCGATTCGGTCACCGACGACGGCTGGGGGGCCGTGGATAAGGCGAGTTCATGGCCCTAGATCGATCCGCATAGGCGCCCAACACGGGTCTTTGTGGCAACACCGACGCACTGGTCTGGCGATTGAGGGTACTTTTTGCTTGCGCAGCGCGCCGGCTCCCTCTTTTCATGGCCGCAATCAAACGCGGCCGGGGGCGCCGCGGATGGCAACTTGGGGGAAACATGAAACGCTCGATGCTCATGGGCAGCGCGATGGCCGCTGCGATCACCGCCTGCGGAGTCCAGGTCGCGGCGGCGGCTGAAGCCGCAAACGGAACGACGATCGATGAGGTGGTGGTCACCGCCCGGAAGGTCGAGGAAAGCGCCCAGAGCGTGCCGATCTCCATCTCCGTGGCCACCGGCGAGCAGCTGCGGGCGCAGAACGTCGTCGAACTGCGCAACCTGCAGAACTTCACCCCGGGCATCCTGATCCGCACCCAGACCTCGGACCCGATGGGCTCGACCATCGTCATGCGCGGCATTGGGGCGAACGACGTGCTGCTGACCACCGACACCTCGGTGGGCATCTATATCGACGGCGTCTACCTGCCCCGCACCGCCGGCCTGAGGGGGATTCTGCAGAACCCCGAAGAGGTCGCCCGGATCGAGACCCTGCGCGGTCCGCAGGGCACGCTGTTCGGCCGCAACACTACCGCTGGCGCCCTCAACATCACCTCGGTGGCGCCGGGGCCGGACTTCTCCGCCTACGCCACGGCCGCCGTCGGCAACTACAGCGCCCGCGCGATCACGGCCGGGGTCAACATCCCGCTGGGCGAAAACGCCGCCCTGCGCCTGGCTGGCGTGCATGACTACCATGGTGGCTATGTCGAGTCGCAGGGCAAGGAACTGAACGAGGCCCTGTTGAACGGCATTAACCTGCGGCTGCTCGTGACCCCCAACGACCGGTTCTCGCTGGACCTGTCGGGCAACTATCAACGGGCCAAGAACACGCCGATGTTCCAGCTTGCCGAGCTTTGCGGCGACCCAGGCGTCAACTGCTCGGCCCTGGCCAATACCGCGCCGGCGGGACAGACGCCGAATATCTCCTATGTCGGCGGCGCGCTGACCCGCTATGTCGCCGAAGTGCTGCAGGGTGGTTTGCCCACCTCATGCCGCACCAACGGCGCTGGCTTCGGCGGCTGCCCGGCCAACGCCAATACGGTCATCGCCCAGGCGATCGCCACGATGCGCGCCAACATCGGCAATTACGCGACGAACTTCATCCCCGGCGGATCGGAGTTCTCGCGGCTCGGCCTGACGATGGCCTATGACCTTGCGGAGGACATCCAGGTCAAATCCATCACCGGCTACGTCAAGTTCGCCCGGGGCACGACCCAGGATCTCGACGGTACGCCGCTGGTCTCCTACCAGTCCAACAACAGCCAGGAAGACTGGGCCCTTACCCAGGAGCTCCAGTTGATCGGCTCGTTCGGCGATAAGCTGGAATATGTGGTGGGTGGTTACACCAGCATCGAGCAGGGGCAGGAGTACCAGTTCCTGGTGCAGTTCCAGCCCCTGGTGAACCCGGTCATCCAGATGACGGTCGCCGATATCCGCAACACCAGCAACGCGGTCTTTGGCCAAGGCAACTACCACATAACCGACAAGCTCACCTTCACCGGCGGCCTGCGCTACAATCAGGAATCGCGCGGCATCGTCTCGCGAAACCACTCGGGCGGCCCGAACGCGGACATCGCCGTGCCGGTGCTGACCGCCAATACGACCACCGGCGCCACCACGGTGCCGGCGCCGTTCACCTCCTGCAACCTGCCGGCGGCCCTGCTCGATGTCCTGCCCAATCCGCTGACCGGCGGCGGCACCCAGGGCATCTGCCAGCTGTCCAAGAAGAACAACTACTCCAACCTCTCGTGGCTGGGGTCGCTGGACTACCAGTTCACCGACGACATCCTGTTCTTCGGCAAGGTGACCAAGGGCTACCGGGCCGGCGGCCAGCAGCTGCGCGGCTCGGCCATCACGGCCAGCTTCAACTCCTTCGCGCCGGAGAACATCATCTCCTACGAGGCCGGTGTGAAGTCGACGTTCTGGGACCGCAAGGCCCGCGTGAACGTCTCCATCTGGGACAGCGAGTACAAGAACATCCAGAAGACGGTCATCGTGCTGACCCCCACCGGCAACGCCACCATCACCCAGAACGCCGCCAAGGCGCGGCTCTACGGGGCCGACGTGGAAGCCACCCTGGTGCCGGTGGACAATCTGACGCTGAACGCCACCCTTGCCTACACCAGCGCCAAGTATCTGGACTATACCGACGGCAACATCGATCGCACCAACGAGCCCTTCACCGGCACTACTGGAGTGCCGAAGTGGACCTACTCGGTGGGCGCGCGGTATCTCGTTCCGCTGGAAAGCGGCGACCTATCCTTCCAGCTGAACTGGCGTTGGCAGGACAGGATGGTGAGCTTCAAGCAACCGCTGTCGCCCAACGCCACGCCGTGCTGCAACGTCTTCGCCAACCCCGCCCTTTCGCAATACGCGGACGCCTATGGGGAGCTCTCTGGGCGCATAAAGTGGGATGTCGAGGACTGGGACACGACGTTCTCGGTGTTCGGCAACAACCTGACCAACGAGGAGACCTACCTGCCCGGCCAGGATCTCAACACCACCGGCTTCCGCACGCGAATCCCGCAGCCGGGGCGTACCTACGGCTTCCAGGTCTCCAAGAGGTTCTGATCACGCGGGGAACCCAGCCTCCCTGGCGGGGCGTTCAGGCGCCACGATGCGCCAGAAAATACGCGGCCAGGCCCCC
>CANJKG010000022.1 GCA_947474775.1 Caulobacteraceae bacterium
CTTCTCCTCGTCGCGACGGGCGCCGCCGAAGGCCGCGTCGAAGCCGTACTTGTCGAGCGCCTGCTTGAGGCCCTCGGTCTTCCAGATGTCGGTATGCAGCGCCGAGCCGTGGTCGAAGGGGTTGATCCCGCGCTCGACGGCTTCAGGATTTTTATAAACCAGGAGGTCGAAGCCGAGCTCCTTGGCCATGCGCTCGCGCATCTCGTACATGGCCTTGAACTTCCAGGTGGTGTCCACGTGCAGTAGCGGGAACGGCGGCTTGGAGGGATAGAAGGCCTTGGCGGCCAGGTGCAGCATCACGGCGCTGTCCTTGCCGATGGAATAGAGCATCACCGGCTTCTCGCACTCGGCCACGACCTCGCGCATGATCTGGATGCTTTCGGATTCCAGGCGCTGAAGGTGGGTCAGCGCCGCCGCCGATGGGCCGGCCTCCGGCGTCTGCAGACTCGCGGGTGATGTCGCTGCGGGCATCTGATGCTTTCAATCAACGGTGAATGGATCGAGGGCTGCGTAGGTCAGGCGCACCTGGCATGCAAACCTGGATTCAAGGATCACCGTTTAGGTTTCCTAAAGATGGTGGATCAACGCCGGAAAAAACGCCGGCCGGCGAAGTGGCGCCACAGGTCTGGGAGTCCATGTCCGAAAACCGCGAGACGGCGGCGATAGGACGGGCCATCTTGTGGCTATGGATATGGACTTCGAAGCCTGCCGGCGCGCCTTCGTGACCCGCGATCCGCGGTTCGACGGGCGGGTGTTCTGCGGCGTAAAGAGCACTGGGATCTATTGCCGGCCGGTGTGCCCGGCGCGGACTCCCAAGCGCGAGAACATGAACTTCTTCCCCTCGGCCGCGGCGGCCCAGGAGGCGGGATTCCGCCCTTGCCTAAGGTGCCGCCCGGAGGCTGCGCCCGATCTAGGCGCCTGGCGGGGCACGTCGAACACCGTCTCGCGCGCGCTCGCCCTGATCGAGGCCGGGGCGCTGGATGACGGCGCCGTGGATCAGCTGGCGGGACGTCTCGGCATGGGAGAGCGCCAGTTGCGCCGTCTATTCCGGCAGCACCTCGGGGCCTCGCCCGTGGCGGTGGCGCAGACGCGGCGGGTGCTGCTGGCCAAGCAGCTTATCCAGGAAACGCGCCTGCCCATGGCGGATGTGGCCCTGGCCTCCGGCTTCGGCAGCGTCCGGCGGTTCAACGAGACCTTCCAGCAACTGTTCGGACGCCGGCCGGCCGCCCTGCGACGCGCCCATGGAGAGGTGGCGGCCAGCCATGGCGTCAGCGTGCGCCTGGCCTACCGCGCGCCCTACGACTGGCCGGCGATGATCGGCTTCCTGGAGGCGCGCGCGATTCCTGGCGTGGAGTGCGTCGCGGCCGCTCGTTATGCACGGACGGTATCGGTGAACGGGGCCCACGGACTGTTGGTCGTTCGTCCAGGCGATGGAGATTTCCTGAGGGCGGACATCCGCCTGCCGACGCTTTCCGCGCTGCCGGCGGTGATCGCGCGGCTGCGGCGGCTCTTCGATCTCGCGGCGGACCCAGGGCAGATCGGGACGCATCTCAGCCAGGATCCGTTGCTCGCCAGGTTGGTGGCGCTCCGTCCGGGCCTCCGGGCGCCAGGCGCATGGGACGGCTTCGAGCTGGCGGTGCGCGCCATCCTTGGCCAGCAGATCACGGTGGGCGCCGCCCGCGGCCTGGCCGCACGGCTGACGGACGCATTCGGGGCGAGGCTAGACGATCCGGCGGCCGCCGAACTCGGCCTCGGCCGGCTTTTTCCGACTCCCGAACGGCTGGTCGGCCAGAACATCGCCGCCCTGGGCATGCCGCGTTCGCGCGGGGCGGCGCTGGAGGCGCTGGCGCGGGCGACGGTCGCCGATCCGACGCTGTTCTCGCCCCGGGCCGACCTGGAGAGCGCGATACGCGCGCTCAGCGCCCTGCCGGGCGTCGGCGGATGGACCGCGCAGTACATCGCGCTGCGCGAACTGCGGGAGCCCGACGCCTTCCCGCATGCGGACATCGGCCTTATGCGGGCGGTGGGCGAAGCCGAGGGCGAGAGGCCGACCCCGGCGGCGCTGCTGGCCCGCTCGCAGGCTTGGCGGCCGTGGCGCGCCTATGCGGCGCAACATCTTTGGGCGGCCGATCCGGTCAGCCGCGAACTGGCAAGGACCAGAAGCCATGATCGACACGCGGCCTGAGAGCCTGACGCTGGGGCGGCTGGAGACCCCGATCGGGACCGCGCTGCTGGTCACCGACGAGGGCGGCGTGCTGCGGGCCTTCAACTGGACCGACTACGAGCCCCAGCTACGGGGGTGGCTGGACCGGCGGTACGTCGGGATACCTATCAGCGAGGGCGAAAGTCCTGCGGCGGGGACGTTCGGCCGCTATTTCGGCGGCGACCCGCGAGCTCTGGAAGGTCTCGCTTACAAGGCCCTCGGCACCCGTTTCCAGCTCAGCGTCTGGGAGGCGCTGATGGCCATCCCCGCCGGCGAGACCTGGAGTTACCGCGACATCGCCGCGCGGATCGGGAGGCCGACGGCGGTTCGGGCCGTGGGCCTGGCCAACGGCGCCAACCCGCTGGCGGTGATCGTGCCCTGCCACCGGGTGATCGGCGCCAATGGGGCGCTGACCGGCTACGGTGGCGGCCTTTCCCGCAAGCAGTGGCTTCTGGACCATGAGCGCGCCTGGGCCAAGCGGCTGGCGAACTGTCCCGAGTAGTTGCAACCACAGCGCCAGTCGCGCGCCCGCGCGGCCGTCGCCTGAGCTCCCGCCAACAGGTTTCCCACCGCTAATTGCCGCAGGGCGGGCCTCAGAGGCCGGTCGATCCTTTGCGCACGGCCACATCGTGGGTAATCGTTGGGATCGCGCGAGGCGAGAGAGCGGCATGATGAGTAGGAAGCCCAACCGGCCGACGGATTTCGGCTCTCCGGAGCCGGAGCCGATCGGATTCCGCTGGGCTGCCGATGTGCCCGACCGCCTGGCTCCCGCCGAGCTTCATCCCGAACTGGAGACGGACAGCCCGCTGCAGCCGCCGCCACATCAGGCGCAGGTGGCTGCAGGGCAACCGCATCTCCCGGCGCGTCGGAGCGTTGCGGATCCGGCCGCCTGGACCGAGGACTCCATCCAGGCGCCGCCAGGCTGGCCGATCTACCTGATGGCCCTGGCGATATCGGCGCTCTGGGCCATGGCCCCGATCGCCTTCGCGGTGGGCTATCGCAACGCCGTATCGCCGCTGCAGGACGACCGCTTCGCCATGGCGGTATTCGCTCTGCTGGCCATCGGGCCGGCGATCTTCGTCTGGGGCGCGGCCTATGTGGTTCGCCAGGGGCAGAAGCTGGCGGCGGAATCCCGTCGAGCCAAGCGCCACGCGGACGAAATGCTGACGCCGGCGCTGATGGCCGCCGCGCGGGCGGGCGACGTCACCGCCGCCGTCCGTGACGAGATCGGCCGGGCCGGCGCGGCCGCGGTCGAGGCGCGGGACGCCCTGCAGGCCCTGCGCGAGGCCTTGGCCTTCGACACTGAGCGGCTGGTGGAGGCGGCGGCCAACTCGCAGCGCATGGCCCAGGAACTGAGCGGAATGCTCGGGCGGGAACGAAGCGAGATGGCGGCGCTGGGCCAATCGCTGGACGGCCAGGCGACGCGAGTCACCGACGCCATCGCCCAGCAGGCGCGGATGGTGGCGGAAGCCTCCGACCTCGCTGAAACCCAGCTTCGCGAGGCCGAGACCGTGCTGGCGGCGCGGGCGGCGGACCTGGCGGCGGCGGCAGGGGAGGCCAGCGACGCGGCCCGCACCGCCGGCGAGGACCTGTCGCGGCATATCGTGCGGCTGGAGACGGCGGGCATCGGCGTGGCCGAGCAGGTGCGCGCCTGCGAGGGCGGGCTGTCGGAGCAGCGTAACGCGCTCACGACACTGGCCCAGGCGTTGCGGACCGACAACGAGGGCTTCGCCCAGGAGGCGGAGGCTCATGCCCAGCGGCTGGCGGAATTCATCAGCCAGGCCCGGCTGTCGGCGCTGGAGATGGGGGATCGGGCGACGAAGGGCGGCGAGACCCTGCGCCAGCTGATGTCGGACGCGGTCGAGCAGTTCCGCGACCTGGCGGAAACGGCGCGGGCCGAGCGGGAGGAGTTTGGCCAGGCGACGGTGAATTCGCTGGACGCCGTCTCCCAGGCGGCGGTCGAGCAGCGGGTGCAGCTGGAAATCCAGACCCGAGCAGCGATCGACGCCCTGGCAGCGGCCGCCGAGGAAACTCGGGAAGCGGCGGCGCGCCATGCGGCCACGGCCAAGGCGCAGGTGGAGCAGCTGTCGGAGGCGGCGTTCACCGCGGGGCAACAGGCCAACAAGATGTTCGAGGCGAGGCTGGAGGAAGCCCGCGCCCTGGTCGAGCAATCAGCGAAGATGGTGGATGAGGCCGGCGCCAAGACGGCGCGCAAGCTGGAGGAGGGCGCGGCGGCCGCGCGGGCGACCTTCGAGGAGCTGCAGGCCATGCTGGGCGACATCGAGGTCCGGGCCGCCGAACTTCCGGCCGGCGCGCGCGCCCAGGTGGAGCAGGTGCAGGCATCGGTCGCAGAGGGTATGGACGAGTTGATGACCCAGGCCCGGCGCACCGCCGACGAGGCCCAGGCCATCGACGCCGCCTTCCAGGACAGGGTGCGGCGCAACTTCGAGATGCTCACCGAGGCGGTGCGGCTGATGGGTACAGTGGCTGTCGCGCCGCCAAAGCCGTTGGAGCCACAGGCCACAGACGCTCCGGATCCGGTGGCGGATGAGCCGCCTGCGCCCCCACCGAAGCCGCGCGCCAAGGAAGCCAAGCGCCCGCCGGCCGAGCAGGAGATCAGGCCCTCGAAAGCGACCAGGACGGCCCCGGCGGATCGCCCACGGCTGCGACTGACGCCCACGGCGACGGACGAGGAGTTCTCTTCGGTGTTCGAGGCCGCGGCCGGCCGTTCGCCGGCGCCGCCCGAAGCCGACGATGAGGGCGGCGAGGCCTGGACCTGGAAGGATCTTCTGGCTTCGCTGGACGGGGCGGACGCAGACGGCGAGCGGCTTGAGGACCTGCTGGGCGCCGAATTGAGTCACATGGGTGTCGATGCGGACAGCCTGTTGCCGAAAGGCCGTGTCGAGCAGATCGCCGCGACGGTCCATGCCGGCGACATCGATGGCGCGCGGCAGGTGGTGCGGCGGCTGGCTCCGGCGGCGACCCGCCGGATCGGACGGCGGCTGTTCACCGACGATGGCGTGAAGCGCCAGGTGGAGATCTATGTGCGCCGCTACCAGACCCTGGTGGACGACACGATAGTGCGCGATCCGAAAGGCCAGCTGTTGGCCGAGTTGCTGAACGCTCCCGGCGGTAAGCTCTACCTGCTGCTCGACGCGTCGGCGGGGGATCTCATATGAGCGAGATGGCGTGATCGGAGCGCTGATGCGTCGTTTGGCGGCCCGGTCGGAACGCTGGCCGCTGGCCCGTCCCTTCACGATCTCGCGGGGTTCCAAGACTGAGGCCGAGGTGGTGGTCGTCGAGATCACCGAAGGCGGCGCCGCCGGACGCGGCGAGTGCGTCCCCTACGGGAGGTTTGGCGAGGACGTCGCTTCCGTTCTGGCGGAAATCGCAGGGGTCCAGGCGGCGCTTCTAGCCGGTGCGACGCGTGGTGAGCTGCAGAACCTGCTTCCCGCCGGCGCGGCGCGCAACGCCCTGGACTGCGCGCTTTGGGACCTGGAGGCCAAGCAGGCCGGGATGCGGGCCTGGAACTTGCTCGGCCGGGCGCGGATCGATCCGGTGAAGACCTGCCTGACGATCAGCCTGGACAGCCGGGAGGCGATGGCCGAGACCGCCCGCACCGAGGCGCGGCGGCCGATGCTTAAGCTGAAGATCGGCGGAGCGGACGACCTGGAGCGGGTGGAAGCCGTCCGCGCCGCCGCGCCCAGAACGCGCCTGATCGTCGACGCCAACGAAGCGCTGGGGTTCGAGGACCTGCGGCGCCTGGCGCCTGAGCTGGCGCGGCTGGACGTCAAGTTGATCGAGCAGCCGCTGGCGTGGGACGAGGACGCCGCGCTGGAGGGTTACGACTGTCCGGTCCCGCTATGCGCCGACGAGAGCCTGCGGACCCGGGCCGAACTAGCCGCGTGCGCGCGGCGCTACGCCTGCGTCAACGTAAAGCTCGACAAGGCTGGCGGCCTGACGGAGGCCCTGGCGCTCATCGCCGCCGCCCACGCGGCGGGGCTGGAGATCATGGCCGGATGCATGGTGGCGACGTCGCTGGCCACGGCGCCGGCGATGATCCTGGCTCAGGGCGCGAACTTCGTGGACCTGGACGGGCCGCTGCTGCTGGCGCGGGACCGGCCGTTCGGGCTTGAGGTCACCGGATCGATGATTTCGCCTCCGGTCCCAGAACTTTGGGGTTGAAGGTCGCGGGCCGATGACTCGGCGAGGCCGCATGCTAGGTTGCCGGTCATCGTCAGGCGGGAGTTGATATGGCGCGGATACCCTACTTCGATCCGGCGCAAGCCATCGGCCGGGCCAAGAAGGCCTACGAGAAGCTGCCGCCCCTGAATATCTTCCGCATGCTGGGCTGGTCGGGCGAGATGCTCGACGGGTTCGCCCGGCTGGGCACCCAGATCCTGTTCTTCGCCAAGCTGGATCCGGTCCTGCGGGAGATCGCGATCATCCGGGTCGGCGTGCTGTCGAAGGCGACCTATGAGGTCTACCAGCATGAGCGTATGGGCCGCGACGCCGGCATGAGCGAGGCGCTGATCCGAGCGGTGCACGACGGGGCCGAATCGCCGGCGTTCAACGACCTGCAGCGCAAGGTGATGCGGTTCACCGACGACGTGGTGAAGAATGTGCGAGCTTCCGACGCCACCTTCCGGCCTCTCGCCGACGAACTGAGCCGTCAGGAACTGCAGGAGCTCACCATCACTATCGGCTACTACATGATGGTGTCGCGCGTGTTGGAGACCTTCGACGTGGAGATCGAGGGCTCGGAGAAGACGCCGGCCTAGATTTGGCTCCAGCGGGACGGTAAGGCCAGCCGCAAGTCCTCCCGCACAAAGCGAAGATGCCAGCGCCCGCATTCACAACCCTGTCCGAAGCCGCCGGCTGGTTCGAAGCCTGGCTGCGCGACGGCGCCCTGCCGCTGTGGGCGAGCGCCGGCGTGGACAGGACGCGGGGCGGCTTCCATGAGGCGCTGACGCCGGACGGGCGGCCGCACCGGACGATGCGCCGCGGCCGCGTACAGGCGCGCCAGGTCTGGGTGTTCGCCACCGCCAGCCAACAGGGGACGCTCGGCGACTGGCGGGACGTGGCGAGCCAGGGGTTCGACCTGTTCGTTTCGGACTACCGGCGCCCTGACGGCCTGTTCGCCCGCCTGGCTGACCAGGACGGGAGGATCATCGACGACACCCCGGCCGTCTATGAGCAGGCGTTCTCCCTGCTGGCCATGGCGGCGCTCTTTGCGGTCGATCCGTCGCGGAAGGGACTCGCGGCCGAGGGTGCGCGCACCCGCAAGGCGCTGGAAGCGCGGCACAATCCCGCCGGCGGCTACGAGGAATTCGGCGACGAACATCAGCGGTACCAGGCCAACGCCCACATGCACCTGCTGGAAGCTTCGCTGGCCTGGGAGGACGCCGGCGAGGCGAGCTGGGCGGCCCTGTCCGACGAGATCGTCGGCCTGGCGATGAGGCGCTTCATCGATCCCGAGCGCGGCTTCCTGCGGGAGTTCTTCGACAGGAGCTGGACGCCGCTGGCGGAAGAGGGCGGCCTGGTGGAGCCCGGCCACCAGTTCGAGTGGGCGTGGCTGCTTGATCGCTGGGGCCGGATGCGCGAGCGCGAGGACGCGGTGGAAGCTGCCCACCACCTGTTCGCCAACGGCCTGCGCGGCGTGGATGTGGTGCGGGAAGTGGCGGTGAATGCGCTGTGGGAGGATCTGTCGCCGCGCGATCCGACGGCGCGGCTGTGGCCTCAGACCGAGCATCTGAAGGCGGCGCTGCTGTTCGGGACGCAGGCGCAGGCGCTCCGGGCGGCGCATGGCCTGGCGCAGTACCTCGATACACCCGCGCGCGGCGCGTGGCGGGACAAGATGCAGGTCGACGGAAGCTTCCTGGAGGAGCCGTCGCCAGCCACCTCCTTCTACCATGTGCTGGGCGCGGTGCTGCCGCTGCTGCGGCACAACGACCGTCTGGGCCCTACGCGCTGAGCCGAAGCGTGCTAACCAGCGGCTGAGCCGCCCGCTGGAGACCGATGCTGCAAAATCCTTTCACCCGGACGCCCGTGAAGATGGCGGTGATCGGGCTGGGCTATGTGGGCCTGCCATTGGCCCTGGCGTTCGCCGGCCATCACGACGTGGTGGGCTTCGACATCGATCCCGAGCGGGCAGCGGAGATCAAGGCGGGCCGCGACCGGACGCTGGAGGCGTCGGCGGCGGATATTGCGACGGCGGCTCGCTTCAACGTCACGGCCGACCCTGAGGCGCTGAAAGGCTGCAACGTCTTCATCGTGACGGTGCCGACGCCCATCGACGCGCAGAAGCGACCGGATCTCTCGGCCCTGCTGGCCGCCAGCCGCACCGTGGGCGGAGCGATCGGCAGAGGCGGGATCGCGATCTATGAGTCGACGGTCTATCCCGGCGCCACGGAGGAGGACTGTGCGCCGCTGGTCGCGGAGGTTTCCGGCCTTGCTGTGAATGTGGACTTCTTCCTCGGCTACAGCCCCGAGCGGGCCAACCCGGGCGACCGCGACCACCGGCTGGCGAGCATTGTCAAGGTGACGGCAGGCTCGACGCCGCAGGCCGCGGACTTCGTCGATGCGCTCTACGCCCAGGTGGTCACGGCCGGCACCCACCGCGCCAGCTCCATCCGCGTGGCCGAGGCGGCCAAGGTCATCGAGAACACCCAGCGCGACCTGAACATCGCCCTGATCAATGAGTTCGCCCTGATCCTGGGGCGGATGGGCCTGGACACCCAGGAGGTGTTGGCGGCGGCAGGGACCAAGTGGAACTTCCTGAACTTCCGGCCGGGCCTTGTGGGCGGCCACTGCATCGGGGTGGATCCCTACTACCTGACCCACAAGGCCGAAGACCTTGGCTACACGCCTGAGGTGATCCTGGCCGGGCGGCGGATCAACGACGGGATGGGCGAGCACGTCGCGCGCGAGCTTCTCAGGACGATGTCTGAGCGAGGCGCACCGGCGAGAGGCGCGCGGGTGCTGGTGATGGGCCTGGCCTTCAAGGAAAATTGCCCCGACCTGCGCAACACCGGCGTGATCGGCATCGTCCGGGAGCTTGCCGCCAAAGGCGTCAGGGTGGAGGTGTGCGACCCTTGGGTCGCGCCGGCTGACGCCAAGCGGGAATATGGCCTCGATCTGACGGCTGAACCGGCCGGGCCCTATGACGCCATCGTGCTGGCGGTGGCGCACCGGCAGTTCGCCGAGATGGGCGCGGAACGGATACGCGCGCTGGGAAATCCAGGCGCGGTGCTGTTCGACGTGAAGGGAATGTTGCCGAAAGAGGCCGCCGACCTGCGGCTCTAGATTCTGCTCTAGGCTTTGTAGTACGCCCGGTACCAGTCCACGAAACGGCCGACGCCCACCTCGACCGGCGTGCCGGGGGCGTAATCGAGGGCGGCGCGGGTGGCGGTCACGTCGGCGTCGGTGCGGGCCACATCGCCGGCCTGCATCGGCATGAAGTTGATGGTGGCCTTGCGGCCGAGCTTCTCCTGCAGAACCTCGATATAGCGCATCAGTTCGACGGGCCGGCCGGCGCCGAGGTTGAGCACGCGCCAGGGCGCGACGCCGCTGGTCGCGGGATCAGGCGCCTGCGGATTCCAGTTCGGATCGATCGCGGCGGGACGCTCGAGGGCGGCCATGAGGCCATCGACGATGTCATCAACGAAGGTGAAGTCGCGCTGCATCTGGCCATGGCCGTAGACGTCGATCGGGCGGCCGGCGAGGATCGCCTCGGTGAACTTGAAGAGCGCCATGTCCGGCCGGCCCCACGGGCCATAGACAGTGAAGAAGCGGAAGCCGGTCGAAGGGATGCCGAACAGGTGGGCGTAGGAGTGGGCCATCGCCTCGTTGGCGAGCTTGGTGGCCGCGTACAGGGTGATCGGGTGGTTGGCGCCATCATGCACGGAGAACGGCAGTTTGCCGTTCGCGCCGTAGACGGAGCTTGTGGAGGCGAACAGCAGGTTGGCCGGCGCCGTGGCGCGGCAGCCTTCCAAGACGTTCAGGAAGCCCACGACATTGGAATCCACATAGGCCTCGGGCCTCTCGAGGCTGTAGCGGACGCCGGCCTGGGCGGCGAGATTGACCACATGGGTCGGCCTCACCTTGTCGAAGAGGGCCAGGATCGCCGCGCGATCCGCGAGGTCGAGTTTGGCGTGACTGTAGGCCGGCTCGGCTTCGAGCTGGGCGAGGCGAGCGGCCTTTAACTGTGGATCGTAATAGGCGTTCAGCGAATCCACCCCTACAACCGTCTCGCCCCGGGCGAGCAGCCGGCGGGCGAGATGGAAGCCGATGAACCCCGCAGATCCGGTCACCAGGACGGCCATGGCGCGATACGATCCCCTCAGTCCGACGCCGTCACGCGCCGCAGTTAACGCGCCCACCCTAGCTGGTCGAGAGTTCGTGATCGGTGAATTCCGGGCGAGGGCGCCCGTGGCGCGTTTTCTGCAAGGAGGCCACTGGCGGACGGTAGGCAGGCGTGCTTTCTGCCTTTAAAGACGTCAAACTTTCCAATCCGGGATCGCAACCGCCGTGACCGGATCATTTTGGGCCAGGAGTAAAGTTGGAAATGACCCAGGCCGTCCCGGGCTTGCACCCCGCGCCGACGAAACACGCAAAGCTCAAGGAGTGGGTCCGCGAGATCGTCGAACTGACGCAACCTGAGCGCGTCCAATGGTGCGACGGCTCGGAAGCGGAGTGGACCGCGCTGACGGCCGAACTCGTCCGCGTCGGCACCCTGAGCCGCCTCAACCCGGCCAAGCGGCCGAACTCGTTCTATGCGGTCTCCGATCCGCGTGACGTGGCGCGCGTGGAGAGCCGCACCTTCATCTGCTCCAAGGAAGCGGTCGACGCTGGCCCGACCAACAACTGGGTCGATCCCGACCAGATGCGCGCCAAGATCGGCGACCTGTTCAAGGGCTGCATGAAAGGCCGCACGATGTACATCGTGCCCTTCTGCATGGGACCGCTGGGATCGAAAATCAGCTCGATCGGCGTGGAAATCACCGATTCGGCCTATGTGGCCGTATCGATGCGGATCATGACCCGCATGGGACAAGCCGCCCTCGACCAACTCGGCGAGGACGGCTTTTTTGTACCGGCCGTGCATACGGTCGGCGCGCCGCTGGAGCCGGGCCAGGCCGACGTGCCGTGGCCGTGCAACGACGAGAAGTACATCGTCCACTATCCCGAGACGCGGGAGATCTGGTCGTACGGCTCGGGCTACGGCGGCAACGCATTGCTGGGCAAGAAGTGCTTCGCCCTCCGGATCGCCTCGGTCATGGCCCGCGACGAGGGCTGGTTTGCCGAGCACATGTTGATCCTGAAGCTCACCTCGCCGGAAAAGCAGGTGAACTATGTGGCGGCGGCGTTCCCCAGCGCCTGCGGCAAGACCAACATGGCCATGCTGCAGCCGACACTGGCAGGCTGGAAGGCCGAGACCATTGGCGATGATATCTGCTGGATGCGGTTCGGCGACGACGGCCGGCTCTATGCCGTGAACCCGGAAGCTGGCTTCTTCGGCGTGGCGCCGGGCACTGGCAACGACACCAACAAGAACGCCGTGGACGCGCTCTACGCCAATGTGATCTTCACCAACGTCGCCCTGACCGACGATGGCGACGTGTGGTGGGAAGGCCTCACGGCCGAGCCGCCGGCGCACTTGACCGACTGGAAGGGCCGCTCGTGGACGCCTGACAGCAAGGAGCCCGCTGCGCACCCCAACGCGCGCTTTACGGTGCCCGCGGACCAGTGCCCCGTGGTGGCCCCGGAATGGGAAGACCCGGCCGGCGTGCCGATCTCCGCTATCCTTTTCGGCGGCCGCCGCGCCAGCGCCGTGCCGCTGGTGACCGAGGCTCGCGACTGGCGTCACGGGGTGTTCATGGCCTCCAACGTGGCCTCGGAAGGCACGGCGGCGGCGGAGAACGCCATCGGCGAACTGCGCCGCGACCCTTTCGCGATGCTGCCCTTCTGTGGCTACAACATGGGCGACTATTTCAGCCACTGGCTGAAGATGGGCGCGAGCGCGGACGCCTCGAAGCTTCCGCGCATCTATTTCGTCAACTGGTTCCGCAAGGATGAGCGGGGCAAGTTCGTCTGGCCGGGCTATGGCGAGAACTGCCGCGTGCTGAAGTGGATCGCCGGCCGCTTGGCTGGCCAGGCCGAGGCGGTGGAGACGCCGATCGGCCGGCTGCCGGCCAAGGGCAGCCTCGACGTCTCGGGCCTCAGCCTGTCGGCTGAACAACTCGACCTGCTGCTCAGCGTCGACACGGCGATCTGGCGCCATGAAGCGGCCCTGATCCCGGCGGCCTACGAGAAATTCGGCGACCGCCTGCCGGCTGAGCTGTGGGACGAGTACAGGGCGCTGGTGCAGCGGCTGGAGCAGGCGGCGCGCACGCCGGCCATCGTGGCCGCGGAGTAGGCGGCGGGGTTCAGGCCCGCTTGGGCTCGGTTCCGGCCACCACCCGAAGCGCGGGCGCCTGACCAGGGCGTTCGCCCCGGACCTGCCCGAGGAGATCAAACAGCGCGCTGCGGACGCCCTCGACGTCGCCGCCCTCGGCCAGGACTTCGATCTCGGCCAGATGACTGGGCGTAATCCGCAACGCCGAGTTAGAGACCACCTCAAGCACCTTGGGCGCGCAGGGGAACGAGCGCTCAGTTTCGTCGAGCAGGGCTTCCGTGAGCTTCTCACCCGGGCGCAGGCCGGTGATCTCGATCTCGATGTCCTTGCCGGGCGTGTGGCCGGAGAGTGCGATCATCTGGCGGGCGAGGTCCATGATCCGGACAGGCTCGCCCATCTCCAGCAGGAAGAGGCGGGCGTCCTGGCCTTCACCTTCCGCGCAGGTGGCCGTGGCGTGGAGGACCAGCTGCGCGGCCTCCGGGATGGTCATGAAGAAGCGGGTCATGTCCTGGTGGGTGACGGTGACCGGGCCGCCGCGCTCAATCTGGGATTTGAATATCGGCACCACAGAGCCAGCCGAGCCCAGGACGTTGCCGAACCGCACCGCGGCGAAACGCGTCGAGCTCTGGGCGGTGACCTGCTGTGCCTGCACAACCGACTCTGCCAGCCGTTTGGTCGCGCCCATCACATTGGTGGGATCGACCGCCTTGTCGGTGGAGATCAGGACCATCTGCGAAGCACGGCAGGCCTTGGCGGCTTCGGCGACGTTATGGGTGCCGATGACGTTGGTGAGCACGCCTTCACAGGGATGACGCTCAACCATGGAGACATGCTTCAGAGCGGCGGCATGGAAGACGAGGTCGGGCCGCTCGTCGATGAAGGCGCGCTTAAGGCGCCCGGCGTTACGGATGTCGCAGAGCACCGCCCTGCGTTCCACATAGGGGAAGGTCTCGGCCATCTCGCGCTCGATCTCGAACAGCGAGGTCTCTGAATAGTCGAGCAGGCTGATATGCGCCGCCTGGCAGGCGGCGACCTGGCGACAGAGCTCGGCGCCGATGGAGCCGCCGGCGCCGGTCACCAGGACCCTGCGGCCACGGATCAACTGGCCGACGGCCGGGGAGTCCAGCTCGATGGGGTCGCGGGCCAGCAGCTCCTCGATATTGATTTCGCGCATCGGCAGGAGGGTCAGGCCCTCGTGCTGGGCGAGCTCCACGATGCTCGGCAGGCGAAGCAGGCGGATGCCATCGGACTTCAGGCGCCCTAGATGGTCGGCCGTAAGCTCCTTGAGATGGGCGGGCTCCTCCAGGAACAGGATGGCGCGCGGATAGCGGTTCCAGCGGCGCAGGTCGGCGAGGGCTTCGTCGAGCTTGTCCAGGCTCTCGATCACACAGACGCCGCGCACCTGTTGGCCCACATCGCGGGGATCGACGCCGACGATGCCCACGGGCGTGTAGTTGCGGTCGTGGCTGCGGGCCATGTCGCGCAGGTAGCTGTCGGCCAGGGATGGCGTGCCGATCAGCAGCAGCGATGGCGACTGGGCGACGCGGTCGGAGTTGGCCTTGAGCGGCACGAAGGTGTCGAAGGCGCGCTCATTGAGGGCGCGGCGCAGGATCCGAACGCCCATGCAGGCCATCATCTGGAAGGTGGGAGCCAGGAAGACCGTCGAGCGCGGCACGCTCTGGCCCCTATCGATGACGAAGGCTAGCAGCAGGAAGATGCCGGTTGTCAGGACCGCGATCCGCGCCAGCACCAGGACGTCCGGGATGGAGGCATAGCGCCAAGGCGAAAGCTCTCGCCGGAAGAGGACGGTGAAGCCGCCCGCGAGCGCGGCGTAGAGAAGTGTGAGCGGCAGGAGGCCGAGCGTCGGCAGGATGGCCAGATCGATTTGCGGCAGGGACGGCGAGAGGATGTAGGCGAAGACGAAGGCCAGGGCGGCGAGGACCACATCGGCGACGATGGTCTGGGCCCGGAAGGCCATCCTCTCCTTGGGCTGGGCCCCGCTGTTCTTTCGATCCGCCAACCTGGGCCTTCGGTGTGCAAACGAGCGAATACGCTCGAAGGGTCTGTGGCTCGCTCTGGCGGCGGGCGTCGCCGACATGTCGCCTATTGCGCGGCGTCGCTGCGACCTTAGGAACTGGCGGCGCCCAGCGCAAACGAAAAGCCGCCGCCCGAAGGCGACGGCTTCCCAGAATAACGCTGTAACTTTAGAAGGTTGCCTTTAGGCCCACGACCACTCGGCCGTCGGAGAGGGTGCCGGCGATGTTGGTGTCGTGATAACGCAGGTCGACGCCGACGTGGTCGGTGATCGCGAAGCCGACGCCGGCGTTCCAGGTGGTGTAGTCGGGACCGTAGACAGGCTTGGTTACCTGCCGGCCCAGCGCGCCGCTCACCGAGAACTTGGTCTCCGGGATCGCGACCGCGGCGTTGGCTTCGTAGTAGATGGCGTCGTCCCCGTTGGCCGCGCCGAAGAAGTCCGGCGAATAGTACATGGCGACGCCGAAGGTGGCCGGACCAGCCGGCACGGAGGCGGCGGCCTTGATTTCCCAATAGTCCTGGCCCGACTTGGACGGCGAGCCCGCGTAGCCGTAGCGGATGGCCGCGAAATCGAGGGTCACCGCGCCGAGGACCGGCTTGAAGCCGGCGTAGAGGTCATATTCGGCGTCGGTGCCGTTGCCGAAGTCGACGTTGGAAACCCAGGCGCCGACGTAGAACTGGCCGATCGCGAGATCGGCGCCGCCGAACACCTGCGGGTCTTCCAGCGTCTGGCTGTAGCCGCGGAACACATAGTCGGAAGCGGCGCCGATGTTGAACGCCGGCTTGAGGCCGCCTTCATCCTGCGCATAGGCTGCGGAGCTCATGGCCAGCACGCCTACAACAGCGAGAAGCGAGAGTTTGAGAGTTTTCATTTAATCTATCCCCTTGATCTCGATCGACCGTGACCGACCGTGCGGGGTCATACCTTGCGACCGGCCCCCCAGATCAATCCGTGGCTGGGGGATGGCCGGACCCAAGCGCCCAGTGATCAAAATATGTGCGCCACCTATGGACGTCGCCTAAAGATTGCTCAGGGTCTCCCCTGTCCAGTGCCGTGTTTCTGGGCGCCCGCACTCGCGCAAGCTGTCGAAACGGGGACAACTCGCGTTGCGAGCGCCCTGGAGCGGGTTTAAAGCCGCGCGAATGAACGATACCCCTCTCACTCAGCTCGGTCGTGCCACCCCCGGCTTTGCCTCGCCTGATGCAGCGGTCCTCGAGCGGGTCCGCAACCCGCACCCCGACACGCTTTACCTGGCGCGGTTCACGGCGCCTGAATTCACCGCACTGTGCCCAATCACGGGCCAGCCGGATTTCGCCCACCTGGTGATCGACTACGCGCCGGGGGACTGGCTGGTGGAATCGAAGTCGCTCAAGCTGTTCCTGGCTTCCTACCGAAACCATGGGGCGTTCCACGAGGACTGCACCGTGGGGATCGGCCGGCGGCTGGCGGCGGAACTCGAGCCGCGATGGCTGAGGATCGGTGGGTATTGGTTCCCGCGCGGGGGCATCCCGATCGATGTGTTCTGGCAAAGCGGGGCGCCGCCGGATCAACTCTGGCTTCCGGACCAGGGCGTGCCGGCCTACCGCGGGCGCGGCTGAGCAATAAAGGTTAACCGTAATAAACTTCGCCCCAGGTCTTTCCAGAGACTTCTGTTGCCTGAAAGCAAGCGGGGAGGCGACCTTCAACGTGGTAAACGGATTTTCTGACACCGATAGATCGTCAACTGAAGCCTAAGTATTCTCCTCTCACGAGAAAAGCGCCGTCTGCTGAGTTCGGCGCCTGATCGGGCTTCCCAAACCCAAAAATGCGGTCTATAGAAAGGTCGCCCATCTCTCCTCGGGCGTGTCACCTCAGGCCGGGCGGCGCGGTGCGTCGTCCGGCCGTTGTGTGACTGGAGCTCGGCCTCAGCCGCGCCATTGCGTGATCAGCGCGGCGACCTCGGGGCGTTCACGTTCCAGCGGCGGTTCGCCGGCGGCGCCCATGAGGATGAGGCCAGCGACCTTCTCCCCATGACCCAGACCCAGGATCTCCAGCGCCTGCGGGTCATAGGAATACCAGTCAGTGATCCAGTTGGCGCCGAAACCCATGGCCATGGCGGCGTAGAGCAGGTTCACGCACACCGCCCCGGCCGACAGCACCTGCTCCCATTCGCGGATGGATGCTTCCTTGGGCGAGGAGATCACGAAAATACCCACGGGCGGAATGCGCAGCTTCGCGAGCTTTGCGACGGCGGTCGTCTCCCCGCGCGAGGCGGCCAGCACCCCCAGGCGATCGGCGAAGGCGGTCTTGTCTTGGCCTTCCAGGACGATGAATCGCCAGGGGGCCAACTTGCCGTGATCAGGCGCCCGCGCCGCTAGCCGCAAGAGGTCGGCGATCTGGGCGGCGTCGGGGCCTGGCGCGCGCAGGGTCACGGCCGAAGCGGAGCGACGGGTGGCGATGAAATCCAGCACCTCCTGCCGCTGAGGGTTGGCGACCGGCTGGCCGAAAGCGGGAGCGGGCGGCAGGGCTATCTTCACGGGGCGCCTCGCTTAGGAAAGCCGATAGAATGGTCCTTTATGAGTGCGTGAACGTGTTCTGCAAGTCGAGACGAGAGATGTCTGACAAACCCGCCTGGCTGAAGTCGCATGGCCGTCCGTGGACGCGTGACGCCGGGCGGTTGGTCTACGACAACCCCTGGATCAGGCTCACCGAGTACGCGGCGATCGCGCCGACAGGACAGCCGGCGCGGTATGGGCTCGTGGGTTTCAAGAACCTCGCCATCGCCATCCTGCCGCTGCACGCGGACGGCACGGTGACGCTGGTGGGTCAGAACCGCTTTCCGGCTGGCGACTACAGCTGGGAGATCCCGGAAGGCGGCGGCGCGCTGGATGTGGATCCACGGGAGAGCGCTCGACGCGAACTGGCCGAAGAGACCGGACTGGAGGCGGCGGAGCTTCGTGAGGTCCTGCGCATGCAACTCTCCAACTCAGTGACCGACGAGCAGGCGATCGGCTATCTGGCGCTGGGGCTCACTCCGACGCGCGAGCGGCCGGCCGCAGACGACACCGAGGACCTGGCGCTTGTGCGGGTCCCATTCGGCGAGGCGTTGGACGCGGCGCTCGCTGGACATATGCAGGACGCGCTGACGGTGGCGATGCTGCTTCGGAGCTACCATATGGCCCGCGAGGGCGGGCTTTCGGGCGCGCTCGCGCGGTCTATGCTAGACTAGGGGATTAGAGATGGGCCGGAGGACTCCATGAGCCAGCGCCTGGAAGTGATCGAGCCTGCCTCGCCGCCGCCGGTATGGGCGGCGCTGCGCAGCGAAGCCTTCGCCGCTGCGCGCAGCGAATCGGCGCTGGCCAGCCTCCTGGCGGCGGTGATCCTGAACCACAAGAACCTGGGCGATGCGTTGTCCTACCAGCTGGCGCGCAAGCTGGGCGACCAGGAACTGCGGGCCATGAGCCTGCGCGACATCTGCGAGGAGGCCTACGCCAAAGACCCGTCGCTGGTGGAGATCGCCGGGGCGGACCTGCAGGCGGTGTTCGAGCGCGACCCGGCCTGCAAGGGTTATGTGCAGCCGTTCCTGTTCTTCAAGGGATATCTGGCGTTGCAGACCCAGCGGGTCGCCCACTGGCTGTGGGGCCAGGGCCGCGAGACGCTGGCGCTGTATCTGCAGAGCCGGATGAGCGAGCTGTTTCAGGTGGACATCCACCCGGCGACGCGGATCGGCCGCTCGATCTTCCTGGACCACGGCACCGGCATCGTGATCGGCGAGACCGCGGTGATCGGCGACGACTGCTCGCTGCTCCAGGGCGTGACCCTGGGCGGCACGGGCGCCGAGCGCGGCGACCGGCACCCGAAGATCGGCCGCGGCGTGCTCCTGGGCGCAGGCGCCAAGGTCCTGGGGAATATCGAGATCGGCGACTATGCGAAGGTCGCCTCCGGCTCGGTGGTGCTGAAGCCGGTGCCGGCCGGCTGCACGGCCGCGGGCGTTCCGGCGCGGCTGGTGAACTGCCCGACCTGCCCGGAGCCGGCCAGGAGCATGGACCACACGCTCGCGGAGACCGTCTACGACTACGTGATCTGAGGTTTCCGTAAGCCTCGCGAGCGGATAGGTTCGCCTGGCGTAGAGACGAAGGAGCGTGGCGTGGACGAAAAGATGATCCGTAGGCTTGAGGGCTATCTGCGCGGCACGTTCGCCAACGCCCGGATCACGCTTCAGCCCCGCCCGAAACAGAAGGACTCCGCCGAGGTCTATGTCGGCGAGGAATTCATCGGCGTGGTGTTCCAGGACGAGGACGAGGACGGCTCGTTCATGTTCGAGATGGCGATCCTGGCCGAGGACCTGCAGTAGGGCGGGTCGGCTCCGCGGTTGCGTGGAGCTCTATGTTCTCACTTTGTTCTTGCCTGAGCCATCCCTCTATGGCAGAGTTTGATCTCTGACCGGCTCCCTGAGCGCATTGCGCCAGGGGCCATGGATTTCACGGATCATACGAAGGAACCGGCATGGCGACACGTCAGCCAGCGCGCGGCGGCGCGCCCGAAGAAGCCATCGGCGAGTTCATGGCGCGGCGGGCGCGCGAAGTCGCGAGTTACGGCCGCAAGGCGGAAGCCGCCGCGTATGAGGGGTACAAGCAGGCGATCCGCGCTGGCCGAGATTTGAGGCTGAGTTCGCCGGGCGAGGTCGTGCGGCACGGCGCCCAACTGCTGCGGCAAAAGGCGGATCGCGCCGCGGCGGCGGTGTCGAGCGCAGCCCAGCAGGCCAGAGGTCAGGTACGTGAGGTTGTGCAGAGCGCAGGTCAGGACCCTGTCATCAGGTCAAAGGCCGCCGTTGCGGCGCGCCGCGCGGGGAATGTGGCTGGCGTTGTGCGAGGGGGCGTTCACGCCGTTGAGGGATTGGTCGAGGGGGCCAATTTCATAAATCGACTGATAGACCCTCTCGATGTGTGGAAAAGCCCTCCCGGGCAGTCCGCCACAGCGCAACTCGCTCGCGGTGCTATGGAGGGAGGCCGAAAGGCGGCTGACTATGTTCAAAACGCTATCGCCGATCCCAGCATTATTGAGAGGGATGTTCGTGGGAAGTGGGGGGAACTGCGCCGCGATCTAGACCCATCCGCAACGCCGGTGGCGTCTACGTTTGGCGGTGAGCTGCGCCGCAACTTTGACATCGGCCAGAACCAGGGAGAGGTTCTTTTTGATGCTGGATCACTGGTGATTGGCGGACCCGCGGCAAAGGCGGTGAAGGGATTGGGGCGCGTATCCAACATTGGGAATGTCGACAGATACGTCGCTCAGGGCTTTGGCCCGAAGGCGGCAGCCCGCCTTGCAGAGCCATATCCAGAGTCGGGGATGGGTAGTCACTTCGTTCCTAGGCGCGCCAAGTTGCCGGAGTTTCTCGGCGGCGGGCCATTGCCTCGAAGCTACATGGATGGTCCGTTCAACAAACTCATACCTCCCAGGGCCAGCATTGGAGACATGTACGAGCTTCACTACGGTGTTGATGATCGCTTCCATGGCACCAAGGCGGGTGGTGAGCGCTGGAGCGGCCGGGATTTGGGCCTAAAACGATATGGACCCCTGGGGCAGCTTTGGCATGGAAGTCCTGCTCCGTTGAAGGCGCGCGTAGGAGGTCTGGGTGCGGCCGCCGGAAGCGCGCTTTACAGTGCGGAAGATGAGGAGGTTCGCTGATGGCGCTGCGTCCGGTGATCGAATTTCGTTCGGGTTTTCCTGACGATACCGTTGAGGAGAATGACGATATTCTCCGTTGGCCAGGACTGAACATTGCAGAAGCCGTCAGGGCAGAGCTTGAACAGCTATGAGAACAGCCGATATCTGGTGCTCTGCATCAACGGGCTGGACGCCGGCGCCTGGTGGCGGGGGATCATGGCGCGGACCGCGTTCGTGGACGCAGGGCCGTCGCTGTATCCGCTGGGCGCAACCTACGAAGGCGCGGTCTACCACCACGAGAAGGGCCGTTCCGCGGACGGGGGTCCGTTCGGCTGGTTCATCGAGAGCGCGGACGGTCGGCTCGATCCTGAGCGCGCCTATCTCGTTCGGCAGCTCTGGCCCGACTTCCGCGACCAAGCTGGGCCGGTGACAGTCAGCCTCGCAGCGCGGTTCGAGCCGCAAGTGGCCTGCCCCCGAGGGGTGATCCATCTTCAATGTTAGTTCATGGCGGCCTCTGACGCCAAGGGTTGGGTGGGCGAGCGCGCGCTTTCCCATCGAGCTGGCGGGCTCGCCCAC